>JAFVRU010000036.1 GCA_017504065.1 Clostridia bacterium | reverse complement strand
CGATGAAGTTCAACATCAAGACGTCCTTTTTGCCGTGGTAACGGGACGACATATATTTGGCTTTGACAACGTCCAAACCGAGTTCTTCCTTGATTTCTCTTGGAATGGTCTTTTCCGCGTTTTCGCCTTTTTTGATATATCCTGCAAACAAAATGAAATCGTCGTCTTCGACGTGCTTTGCGAGCAGGATTTTATCTTGCGCGCGGTTGGTTACTACCATCGAAACCGCAATGTTGAACTGCGGGAACATATACGACTGACATTTCGCGCAGTAGGGGATTAAGCCTTCGTTTTCGCAAAAACGTAAGGTGAGTTTTTCACCACATTCTCTACAATACATAAATTTTTCTCCTTATCTAATATACTTTCCTATATATAATACCCCGTTTTTCGAAAATTGTCAATAGTCGAGTGCGTTATTTTTAAAAAATTTTTGTAAAACAAGCAATTCACGAAAAAATCGAAAAGTGCGTATTATGCACTTGACAAGCAAAGAAAAATACGCTATAATAAAGCCGTATTTTAAAATGCGTTAATAGGGGATTTTTGGCGAAAAAGGCTGAATTTCTCGTTTTTTTCGCGTTTAGAATGGGTAGAAAAACGGTAAAAACCATAGGAAGGTAAAAATATGCTTACATCTATTTGCGGTATCAACTGGGGCGACGAAGGCAAGGGCAGAATGGTCGACTTGCTTTCCGAAAAATTCGACGTCGTATGTCGTTATCAAGGCGGGAATAACGCCGGACATACGGTCATCAACGAACGCGGTAAATTCATTTTGAACCTTTTGCCGTCGGGGATTTTGCGGGAAAACGTCGTAAACGTCATGGGGAACGGTATGGTCATCGACATCAAGCATCTTTGCGGCGAAATGGAACGCTTGCAAGAAGCAGGGATCAAGATCACGCCCGAAAATTTGAAGATTTCCGATCGCGCGGTTATCACCATGCCCTACAACGTTTTGCAGGACTGTTTGGAAGAAGACCGTTTGGCGGGCAAGAAATTCGGTTCGACCCGTCGCGGAATCGGTCCCGTTTATGCGGATAAATATTATAAAAAAGCATTCCGTATGGGCGAGCTTTTGAATACGGAAAAGATGTACGCGCGGATCGCAGACATCGTGGAATGGAAGAACTTGACCGTTGTCGGCGGGTATCATGCGGACGAAGTCAAGACGGAAGACATGATCGCGTATTTTGAAGAATACGGCAAGAAACTCGCTCCGTTCATTTGCGACGTGGGCTTGTATTTGACGGAAGCGAACGCGCAGGGCAAGAATATTATGTTCGAAGCGCAACTCGGCGCGATGCGGGATATCGATTTCGGTATCCATCCCTACACGTCGTCGTCTTCGACGATCGCGGCGTACGCTCCCATCGGCGCGGGCGTACCGCAGCTTCAACTCGACAACTCGGTCGGGATTATGAAAGCGTATTCCACGTGCGTGGGCGAAGGTCCGTTCACGGCGGAATATTTCGGGGAAAAGGCGAAGTTCTTGCGCGATCTCGGCGGGGAATACGGCGCGGCTACGGGCAGACCCCGTCGCGTAGGTCCGTTCGACGTCGTGGCTTCGAGATACGGTATCCGTTGCCAAGGCGCGAAAGAAATTGCGCTTACCAAAATGGACGTACTTTCGGGCTATGAAGAAATCGAAATTTGCGAAGCGTACGAGCTGGACGGTAAAGTTATTCACGAATTCCCGTTCATCGACGTTTTGGACGATTGCAAACCCGTATTCACGACGGTAAAGGGCTGGAACTGCGACATTTCCAAGTGCCGCAAGAAAGAAGATTTGCCCAAGGAAGCGCTCGATTATATCGCGTATATTGAAAAGGCTTGCGATTGTAAGATCAAGTACGTATCGGTAGGCGCGGAACGCGACGCGTACGTGGAAATGTTCTAAACGATGAAAACGACTTTTTATAAGATGCACGGCATCGGCAACGATTATATTTATTTCGATTGTTTACAGGACGAATTGCAAGACCCCGAGCGGGTTGCGATCGAGCTTTCCGATCGACATAAAGGGATCGGCGGCGACGGAATCGTCATGATTTGCGCTTCTAGGGTTGCCGACGCGAAAATGCGTATGTTCAACGCGGACGGCAGCGAAGGGAAAATGTGCGGCAACGCCATTCGTTGCGTCGGAAAATTTTTATACGATTTCGGAAAAACGCAAAAAACGCATTTAACGATTGAAACGCTCAGCGGAATCAAGACTTTGGACTTATCCGTCGAAAACGGCAAAGTGCAAACGGTCCGTGTGGACATGGGCGCGCCCGTATTGACGCCTGCGGAAATTCCCGTCAAGCTCGACGGGTTTGACAAAGAGAAGATTGTGGCGCTCGAAAAGGAAATTGCGGGGGGCAGGTATGCGCTCACTTGCGTTTCGATGGGCAATCCCCATTGCGTCGTATTCCAAGCCCCCGACGGGTTGGATTTGGAAACGCTCGGCCCGAAATTCGAAAACGACCCGATGTTCCCCGAACGGGTGAATACGGAGTTCGTGGAAGTCTTGGCTCGCAACGACGTAAAAATGCGGGTTTGGGAGCGCGGCAGCGGAGAAACGTGGGCGTGCGGCACGGGCGCTTGCGCCGTAGCGGTGGCTTGCGTGCTCAACGGCTATGCGGATAGAAACGCGGATATTATCGTACGGCTTCGCGGCGGGGATTTGACCATTCGTTGGACGGACGAAACGGTATTCATGACGGGGAGCGCGACGCTCGTATTCGTCGGAGAAATAGAATTATAAAATAGAATTATTATAAAGAAAGAGAGAACGGTTATGAAACCTAACTACAACTATAAAAACGTTGCGGAAACGTATTTGTTTTCGAATATAGCCAAAAAGGTCAACGCGTATCTTGCGGAAAATCCCGAGAAAAGCGTTTTGCGTTTGGGGATCGGCGACGTAACGCTCCCCCTTGCGCCCGCGGTCATCGAAGCGATGCACGAAGCGGTAGACGAAATGGGCAAGAAAGAAACGTTCAAGGGCTACGGCCCGGAACAGGGCTATGCGTTTTTGCGCGAGAGTATTCAAGCTTACTACGCTCGGCGCGGCGTAACCCTTTCGACGGACGAAATTTTCGTTTCCGACGGCGCGAAATCGGACTGCGGGAATATACTCGACCTGTTCGGAACGGAGAATTCCGTGCTTGTACCCGATCCCGTGTATCCCGTATACGTGGATACCAACGTTATGGCGGGGCGGAAGATCTCGTACATGCAAGCGACGAAGGAAAACGGGTTCTTACCGATGCCCGACGAAGCGTTAAAGGCGGACATCATCTATCTTTGTTCGCCCAACAATCCCACGGGCGCGGCGTATAGCAAAGCGCAATTAAAGGAATGGGTGGATTTTGCCATCGCAAACAATGCGGTGATTTTGTACGACGCGGCGTACGAATGCTTCGTAACCGACGACGCGGCGCGGAGTATTTTTGAAGTGGAAGGCGCGAGAAAGTGCGCGATCGAGCTCTGTTCGTTCTCCAAAACGGCAGGGTTTACGGGAACGCGTTGCGGGTACACGGTCGTGCCTGAAGAACTCGTTTTCGACGGCATGTCCTTGCGGAAGATGTGGCTTCGCCGCCAAACGACGAAATTCAACGGCGTGTCGTATATCGTGCAAAAAGGCGCGGCTGCGGTATTCACCGAAGCGGGCGAAAAACAAATTCAAGACAATCTCGCGTACTACCGCGAGAACGCGAAACTCATTGCGGCTTGTATGGACGAATGCGGGATCGCGTATACGGGCGGGAAGAACTCCCCGTATATTTGGTTGCAATGTCCGAGCGGCATGACGAGTTGGGAGTTTTTCGATTATTTGTTAAAGGAAATCCAAGTTGTCGGCACACCCGGGAGCGGGTTTGGCAGGAACGGGGAAGGATTTTTCCGCTTGACCGCGTTCGGCAGCCGAGAAACGACGATAGAAGCCTGCAAGAGAATGAAAGCGCTTTTGAAGAAATAAGGAAGGGGACGGAGCGGATATGCTTACCAAAAAGAGTATAGAAAGCTGGATAAAATACGCGCTGTGTTTTGCGGCAATGTTGGCGACGCCGTACGTGGCGAAACCGATCGCAAAACTGTTCGATTGGGTCGGGTACGGACAAGTTCGTCCTTTCTTCGTGCACTTGTTTACCGTGCTTTTATGGTTCTTGGAAATCATGATCTATTTGCTTGTCAAACGCGCGTTTAAAAAGCAAGAAAACGGACAAGCCGTTGCGGAAACTACGGCAGAAAACACGGCGACGGTTGCAGAAACGGTTGTGGAAAACGTGGAAGTTGCGGAAAGCGTAGAAGAAACTGTTGACGAAACCGCGCAAGCGCCTACGGAAAAGAAACGCAAGAAGAAAAAGGCGAAAAAGGAGCGGAAGCCCGCGCACGTATTGCCTTTGCTCAACGTCGGGATCTTGACGGCGATCGTGATCGCGTGTATTTTGGTGATCAGCCCGCAGATTGAATGGGAAGTCAAGCCGTTCTACGATATGGGCGAAAAGATCACGGGTTACGAACTGTTGGAGAAAATCGGGTTCTTGGCAAGAAACTGTATGATGTGTCTTTGGATCGTCTTTTGCTTACAGGCTTGCGACACGATCGCGACGGAAGCGTTTGCCAAGCATACGGAGCAAAGCCGCAAATGGCTCGTTCCGCTCTTAACGGGGGCGATGTGTTTGCTGTTCGGGCTGTTTGACGTACTCTCTACGTCGAATGCGTACGCTTGGACGTATTTGCTCTTTTACTTGGTGTTTACGGCGGTGTATTACGTAGCGCAAAAACATAACGTAAAAACCGCGCTCTTGATCTTGTTTATTTACGTGTTCTGACAAATCGGAATAGGGGTAAGTTTATGAAAGAAAAAATGAAAGCGGCGGGCAAGAAAACGCTGGAATGGTTGAAGATCAACCGTTTGGCGGTCTTATATTTCGTGTTTGCGGTGATTATAGAAATGATGTCGGTGTTCGCCGTCGAAGGGAACCCGATTATGAGCCGTCCGTTGATCGCGATCGGCTTGTTGCTCATGATTACTTGTTTGGTATTACTGACCAAGCGCAACAGCGTTCGGCTGATTATTTATGCGATCTTGTTGGCGGTACAAGCGATACTCGATCTCGTGTTCTCCGTCGTATACGATATGACGGGGCAGTATTTCGATTTCGGCATGCTCAATCTCCGTAACGACGCGTTCGCGACGATCGAAGGTCTGCTCGTCAACTTTTTCGCGTTCTATACGGGCGTGTTCTGCTGTATTATTTACGTAATCTACGGTTTGCGTATGCTGCGAAACGAAAAGCATGCGAAAAACAATAAACGTTCTCGCATTTTTTACGGAATGTTGGCGCTTGCGGGGTTTGCGACGATGGGTGTTTCCGTCGTACAATACTACCCGTCGTCCGTGAATAAATACGACGAAATGCTCTACGGAAAGTCCACGGGCGCATATTCTTCCTACGGCATGATGGGGAACGTCGTCGGCGAGTTTACGCAGTCGGTGATTTTAAAGGACCGCAGCACCCTGCCCAACAGCGATATCGAAAATTTCCTGTATAACGGCGGTGTGGCGGAAACGTCCGAAAAATTCGGAATTTCCAAAGACAATAACGTAATCGTGATTTTGGCGGAATCCTTGGAATGGTTCGCGTTTATGAACGAACTTAACGGCAATGCCGAAAAAGGGAATTTCCCCAACGCGCTGGGTATGACGAACGAACAGCTTGCGAAATTGTATCCGAACTTGACGAAGTTCTATAATCAAAGCGTGAAGATGACGAATTTCCATTCCCGTGAAAAGACGGATATTTCGGAAACGTTGAGCATGGTGGGCAGTTATCCCACGGACGCGTATATCAATTACGACTATTCGAACAATTCCATGCCGTATACCGTACCCAATTTATTGAAAACGTACGATACGGATATGCAAAACCTGTCCTTCCATAACGGGTTTAAAACGTTCTATAACCGTTTGGAAGCGCATCAAATGTTCGGGCTGGAGTTCCTGTACGATATGTACGATATGGAAGACATGTCGGACGAACGGGAAGATTTGGGCTTAGACGAAACGATGCGGAATTATATGGAAGACGGCGAACGTAATCTCGATAGCGAAATGATCGAAACTTGTAAGGAGTTGATGTTCCCGACGGACAAACGCTTCTATACGTATATTACGACGATCACCATGCACGGGGTTTATTACGAAAGAAACAACCTGTCCGACGAACGGAAAAAATTGCTTGCGGAATTCGATCCCGATTTCTTGAAAGCGTATGAAGAAGCAGAGAAAGCGGACGACGATTCTATTTGGGAGAATTTCTTGGATTTGTTCCATCCCGACGACGAGGAATCGGAATCGAACAATAGCAAGGAAAAGCGTATTTTGTTCAATTATATGACGACGGCGCTCGAACTCGACGACGCGATCGGCGCGATGATGCAGGATCTCGAACAAAAAGGCTTGTTGGAGAACACGACGATCGTGATGTTCGGCGACCATAACGCGTATTATCAACAGTTGAGTAATTACGTGAAAGATATCTACGATTACGAAACGGGGAATTATTATACCGATTTGTACTGCGTACCCTTGATGATCTACGACCAAAACGTAGAGCCGCAAATCATTGACAAATTTACCTGTACGGCGGATATCGTACCCACGCTCTTGGATTTACTCGGAATTAAGTACTACGAAAATATGTATTACGGGAATTCCGTATTCACCGCTCGGGAATCGGTGCTTTACTCCCGCGCGTACGGGATTTTCGTCGGCGACGGAATCGTCGCGAACAGCGTGAATATGATTTCCTACCGCCACGATTCGGTTACGGACGCGAAGTTGGCTGCGTTTAAGGAAGAAGCCACGGCGCTCGTGCAAGAGATCAAATATTGCGATTATATTTTCAAACAGGATTATTTCGGCGAAGAAGCAACCATGCAGCTTTTCTTGAATAAGATGCGCGAAATCAATCCGACGTTATAAGAGAGTTTAAAAGACCAGCCCCGCTCGATGCCGAGCGGGGCTGTCGATAAAGGCGCAAATTCGTCGTCTCGACTGTACGTATACGCATGGGGGCGAGACACCAATAGGAGTTCGTTATCAATTGCAGAATAACGAATAAATAGAATAGACGATTGGAGATAAGAATAACAGAAAAGTTTTTCAAACGCTTGACAAAAAGAAAATAGTATGAGAAAATAATAAACGGTAGTCGTTATAGAAAGGACGAGAAAAGGAGAGAAGGATAGTGGAAAAATTCCCGAAAGATTTTATTTGGGGCGTTGGATCAGCGTCCTATCAAGTGGAAGGTGCTTGGAACGAAGACGGCAAAGGCGAAAATATTTGGGATCGGTATTGCCATTCCCCCGAAAGCAAGGTATTTGAGCATCAAAACGCGGATGTAACGATCGACGAATACCACCGCTTTGAAGAAGACATGGATTGGTTGAAAGAACTTCGTTGTAATGCGTATCGATTTTCGATTTCTTGGGCGCGTATTTTGCCCGCGGGAACGGGAGCAGTCAACCCCAAGGGGATTGCGTATTATAACAAACTTATCGATGGATTGTTAGCACGCGGAATTCAACCAATGGTTACGTTGTATCATTGGGATTTACCTGTTGCGTTACAGGACAAAGGCGGTTGGGCAAACCGCGAGATTGTGGATTGGTTTGCCGAATATGCGCGTGTATGCTTTGAAAATTTCGGAGATAGAGTTCCATATTGGATTACCTTGAACGAGCCGACGGTATTCACGTTTTCGGGACATTTGTTGGGCGCAGTACCGCCGTGTATCCAAAGCTTCGAACAAGGCTTATATTCGGCGCATCATGCGATGGTGGCACACGGTACGGTCGTGCGGTTGTTCCGCAAAATGGGCTTGAAAGGTAAGATCGGGTTTGCGTTCGATATCGTGCCCAAATTACCGTATACGGACGCGGAAGAAGACAAGAAAGCAGCACGGCTCGCCAATGCGACAACGCAATATTTCTTCTACGAAGGGGTTACTAAAGGCAAATATCCCAAAGAAGCCATAGATTTTTATGAATCCAAAGGCGTAAAGTTGCCGCTGCAAGACGGAGATATGGAGCTCGTAACGGAAAAATGCGATTTCTTCGGTTTGAACTATTACTTAACGCAAGCGGTACGCTATAAAAAAGGTTGCGGGCTATTTGACTGCGAGTACGTATTCCGTGAAAACTTCCCCGTGGCGAACGCCGTGGAATGGGAAATCGATCCCGAAGGTTTGTACGACGTACTCAAGGACGTGCAAAAAGCTACGAACAACGAAGTTCCAATCATCATCACGGAAAACGGGATTTGTCAGGACGATTACTGCGAAAACGGAGAATACAACGACGACGAACGGTTGGGGTATATTCGCGCGCATATTGATGTGATCCAAAAGGCATACAGCGAAGGCGTGAAAATGGCAGGCTACGTTTGTTGGTGCGGGTTTGATAACTTCGAATGGAACAACGGCACAAATAAACGCTTCGGCTTGATCCACGTGGATTTCGAAACGCAAAAGCGTACGATGAAAAAGAGCGGGAAATGGTATCGGGAGTTTATTTCGAAAAACAGCTAAATAAAGACAGGGAAAAACGTCGACTCGGCTCGGGTCGGCGTTTTCATTGTATAAGACCCCAAGACTATGCTATGCCCCCCCAAAAAAAGTTTATCTAACTTTTAGGGGGCTACTTCTTTTCCTTGTATAAAATTTTATAAAAATGGAAACAATACGGGCATGCGGACGGACAATCGGGAAATCAAGCGTATCTACGGCGTAAAATGGACGACGCTGCTCTGTATTGCGCACGTTGCCGCCTTTTCAGGTTGGTTGACGGAAAACGGATTCCGCTTCTTTGCAGCGGGCAAAATCGACGATAGACATCAAATTCTGCCGTTTATCAGCGCGTATGCGTTTGGGATTCTCGCCTTGTTTTTATTTATCGGTACACCGCAAAAAATGCGTATTTTCGGCAAGGAATGTTTTCCGTCGTGGCAAGCTCTATCCAAACGCAAAAAATGGTTTTACGGCGGCTTATACGCGGTTTTAACGGGCGTGGGAATTATGCTCGCGGAGCTTGCGGTGGGGGTAGGGCTTGAAAAGCTTTTCGGGATCAAGGCTTGGACGTATGAGAACGTGCCTTTGCATATTACGAGATATACGAGTATTCCCACGACGTTGGGATTTTCGGCGGGAGTAACGCTGTTTATGGCGTACGGATTCCCGAGTTTAGAGCGCGCGTTCGACCGTGTTTCGGATAAAGCCTTGACGGTTGCGGCGTGTTTGGTAACGGTTTTGCTGCTTCTTGATTACGGGCGGACGTTAGCGTACGCCGCGGCGCACGGAAAGTTTCCGAAGTATTGGTCGGTAAGGATATGGAAAGGGATATAAAAAAACCGTCGTAGCAAGCTACGACGGTTTTTTTATGTGTTCAAGTTAGTCGTTGATAAGATCCTTGTAAGCCTTACCAAACTTCATAACGGGCTTCTTGCAAGCGGGAATCGCTACGGGAGCTTTCGTTTGAGGGTTGATACCAGTCTTCGCGGGAACGTTTTTAACTTCCAACGTACCGAAGCCAACGAGTTGTACCTTTTCGCCTGCTTTCAATGCTTCCGTTACGGACGCTACGAATGCGTCGTATGCGAGAGCTGCGTCTTTGTTCGTGAAACCTGCTTTTTCTGCCATTGCTTTAATCAATTCGCCTTTGTTCATAAGAGTAAATCCCCTTTTTTAATTTTTTCTCAAAAGTAGCGAGCTTTTAAGTACTTCCATTATAGCCTATATTGCGACTTTTGTCAAGCCTTCGAATGAAAAAAAATAGCGAAAAACCCTGAAAAATAAAGGATTTTTCGCATTTTTTTCTAAAAATTTTCATTTTGCGCCCGATTTTTGTGCAAATTGTTTACATTTCGCTTTGATAAAAGCCCAATCCGAGTACTTGCGAAACGTGCGACATTACCGCAAACGATTCGGGATCAACCCGTTTCATTACCCGCTTTAACGCCGCGACTTGACGGCGGTTGACGACGCAAACGAGCATGGAATGCGTGTTTTTAGTATACATGCCTTTGGCGGGTAACTCGGTTACGCCACGGCTCAATTCCCGCATTAGCGCTTCGGACATTTCTTCGGGTTTGTCGGTGATGATTCGGAATTCGATGGCGGAATGGAAACCGTTCGTCAGCGAATCGTTCGTCTTGCTTTCGACGTAGGATTCGAAAGCGGACATCATGATCGGCAAAAGATTATACGCTACGGGATCGTTTCCGTCGTAAAATACGAAAAAGGACGCGCCGATTATCGCGATATTCAGCATGAAAATCATCCAAGCAATGCTCGTCGCGCCGAGCTTTCTTTGAATGATAACCGCGATGACGTCGATGCCGCCCGTACTCCCGCCGATTTTGAAAGCGAACGCAAGCGCCGCGCCGATACAAAGCCCGCTGGCAATTGCCGCGAAGATCTTTTCGCCGTTGGTAAGGAATTCAATGGAAAAATTGGGGAATGCGTTTTCCAAAATGAGCATCCAGACCGTTTGCAGCAGAATGTTTAAGAGCGTCAACAACGCGAATTTCTTTTTCACAAAGAAAAACGAGATGAGTACCAAGGGGAAGTTGAGCCCGAAAATGATCGCGCTTTGCGGAATTTTTCCGTCGGACAATGCGTTGGTCAAAATCGCGATCCCCGTAACTCCGCCGATGGTGAAATCGTTTGGACCGATTAGGCTATATGCCGCAAACGCCAATAAAAAGGACGACAGCAGTAAAAATAGAACGCTTTGCGTCCAATACAGCAACTTCCCATCCGACTTTTTCGGCGTGGGGGGCGTATTCGTTTGTAAGAGTTCTTTTTCTTCCATATATAATATATACGACCTTTAGAGATTACGCGCCTTCGACGACGACGGTGATTTTTGCGAATACGTTTTCCATAAACCGTACTTCCGCAGGGTAAGAGCCGAGCGCTTTTACCGAGTCCATTTTGATTTTTTTCTTATCAATATCAAAGCCTTGCGCCTTTAACGCGTCGGCTACGTGCGCGGAAGTAACGCTTCCGAACAGTTTGCCGTTTTCACCCGTTTTGATCTTTACTGAAACGGATTTTCCGTTCAGCGAAGCCGCCGAAGCTTTCAACGCTTTGACTTCTTCCGCTTTATGGAAAGCTTCCGCTTCTTTCTTTTGGTTGGCGGAGTGGATATTGCTCGCAGTAGCGGTGGTTGCCAAGCCCTTTTTTAACAAGAAATTTCTTGCGTAGCCGTCCGCAACGTCTACGATATCGCCTTTTTTGCCCGTGCCTTTGACGTCGGCGGTTAAAATTACTTTCATAATCGTATCTCCTAAAAATTTTTTCTACGTATATTTTACAAGATTTTTTTGCAAATGTCAATAATCTTTGAACAACTTACGCATACTACTCTTACCTTTAAAGGAGGTTTTTTGCTATGATGAACGAAAATGGACGTGAAGTCAACAGCAGCATCGGTTGCGGTGTAACCGATTGCAAGTACAACCGCGCGGGGGATTTTTGCACTTTGAAAAAAATCCACGTCGGTAACATCTGCGATTGTAACGCGGAACATTGTACTTGTTGCGACAGCTTCGAGAGAAAATAATCGCTCGAAGTTCTTCCGCCGCCTAAGGCGGAAAAATCAGGAAGCTCTGCTTGCGTATTTTTATGCGGGCGGAGCTTTATTTGTGAAAAAATCACAAAATCACAAGAAACAGAAAAATTTTTTCACCACGCTTGATTTTTGTTTTTTTTTGGTATATAATGAGAAAAAAAGCAAAGGAGAACAATATGGACACGGCAGAATGTAAACCGACGGTTTTGGCGCGGTTGAAAGCGTACTTAAAAGCGCTGCCCAAACGCTATTTTATCACGGCGTTTTCGGGTATGGCGCAAGGCTTATTCGTAACCCTGATTGCAGGGACGATATTGGGACAGATCGCGGGCTGGATCAATAAGCTCGGCGACGGGAACTACGTGGGCGATACCTTGCTGTATATCGCGAACATTGCAAAATCGCTCATGGGCGCGGGCATCGGCGTAGGGATTGCATACGCGCTCGGCAAAAACAAACTGCTCGTGTTTTCGGCAGCGGTTGCGGGTATGGTCGGCGCGTTTGCCGATAAACTTATGGTCGGCGCAGACGTGCCGTTTACGACGCTCGGTTTGGGCGCGCCCGGGAATCCGATCGGCGCGTACGTAACCGTGATGCTGGTTGTGGAGCTCGTCGGGTTGTATGCAGGGAAAACAAAATTGGATATTTTGCTTGTGCCGCTCGGAACGCTCCTGTTGTCGTTTGGCGGCGTGTTCGTTTCCTACCCGTTCGTATGGCTCGTGAACGAGCTCGGGGATTTGATCGCCATTGCAACGGACATTACGCCGTTTTTGATGGGGATTGTCATTTCGGTCGTGATGGGGATTTTGTTGACGATGCCGACTTCCAGCGCGGCGATTTGGGTTGCCGTAGCCAACCCCGTGATTTTGGGTTTTGCTAACGGTACGGTTTCGGCGGCGAACTATGAAGCGATGCTGATTGCGGGTGGTGCAGCTACCGTCGGGTGCGCTTGCCACATGATCGGGTTCGCGGTGGCGAGCTTCCGAGAAAACGGGTTCGGCGGGCTGATTGCGCAAGGCGTGGGTACGAGCATGTTGCAGATTCCGAATATTATGAAAAAGCCCGTCATTATGACGCCGATGATTATTTCAAGCGCGATTTGCGGACCGCTTTCGACTTGCGTATTCAAGATCAAATGCGGCGCGTCGGGCGGCGGTATGGGTACGAGCGGCTTTGTCGGCGTGTTCAACTCGTTCGAGTATACGTCAGGCGTGCTCGGCGGAATCGGCATTATTCTGTTAATGTTCGTGTTGCCTGCGGTTTTGAATATTGTGATTTCGGAATTTATGCGCAAAAAGAATTGGATTAAAGCAGGGGATATGAAACTCCCTGAATAAAAAACGGAGTAAAAAAACTACCAGATCAACTGGTAGTTTTTTCATTTATTCTTTGCGGAATTGTAAGGCTTTCAGCATTTGCCCGACGTATTTCACGGGTACGAGTTCGATCTTGTCTGCATATTTTTCGCAGGCTTTTAAATTCTTCGCGGGTAAAACGACTTTTTTAAATCCCGTTTTGATACATTCGTAGACCCGCTTATCCGCGCGCGTTACGGGACGGATCTCGCCCGTTAAACCGACTTCGCCGAATACGGCGGTGTACTTGTCGATGGGTACGTCGCTCGCCGCGCTCGCCAAAGCCGCGCAAATCGCAAGGTCTACAGACGGTTCGCTCAATTTGATCCCGCCCATCGCGTTCACGTACACGTCCGACGAGAAAAAGGGGATTCCGCAACGCTTTTCCAATACCGCGATCAAAACGACGAGTTTGTTATAATCCACACCCAAGCTCATGCGGCGCGGCATACCGTACGCCGTTTTGGCGATCAACGTTTGCAGTTCTACGTTCATGCACCGATTCCCGCTCTCGGACGGAGTAACCGCTGAACCCGCCGCAACACCCCGCGTTTCGGATAAGAACAGCTCGGCGTAATCGCGAACGCTTTTCACGCCTTCGTCCGTCATCTCGAATACGCCGACTTCCTGCGCTGAACCGAAACGGTTTTTAACTGCGCGGAGCAGCTTATAATTGTCTTCCGGCTGACCTTCGAAATACAGCACGGTGTCCATAATGTGTTCCAAGACTTTCGGACCAGCCAACGCGCCTTCCTTGGTTACGTGTCCGATGATGAAAAAGGTGATCTGTCGGGATTTCGCAATCCGCATGAGTTTCGCGGCGCATTCCCGTACCTGCCCGACGCTTCCCGCGGCGGAGCTCATCGACTCGGTATAAATCGCCTGTACGGAGTCGATAACGACGAACTGACAATCGCCCAAGCTTTCTTCGATATCTTCCAAACAGGTTTCGTTTAAGAGCAGTAAGTTTTCGGAAGCAAGGTTTAAGCGGTCGCAACGCATTTTGACTTGCGCGCAGCTTTCTTCCGCGGAAACGTATAAAGTCGGGTGGCCTTTTGCCAAATGCGCCGCCACTTGCGTAAGTAGCGTGCTTTTCCCGATCCCCGGGTCGCCGCCGAGTAGGACGAGCGAGCCGCGCACGATTCCGCCGCCGAGCACGGTGTCGAATTCGGAGATTCCGCTTTTGACGCGGTCGAATTTCTCATACCCGATTTGGGAGATGGGCAACGCGCGGGTTTTTATTGTACCCACGGCCCGTCGCGGTTCCGACGTTTGCGTATCGGCGCGGACGAGTTCTTCTTGCATGGTATTGAAATTCCCGCAATCGGGGCATTTCCCGAGCCATTTCGGCGCGGTATAGCCGCACTCCGAACAAACGTATTGCGTAGTAGGGGTTTTGATTTTGCTAGGCATAGCGTACTCCTTTATATTTCCCGTAACAAAACGTAGGCGTTGACGGTGATGCCTTTGCCTTCGCCGATATAGCCCAAGCCTTCGTTCGTGCCCGCCGAGATCCCGACAGCGGTCGGATCGACGCTTAACGCGCCCGATAGGGATTGCTTCATGGCTTCAATGTATTTCGAGAGTCGCGGCTTTTCCGCTTGTACTGCAACAGAAAGGTTCTTCACGGCGAAGCCTTGTTCGCGGAGCAGCTCGACGACTTGTTCAAGCATTTGCATAGAGTCCGCGCCCCGCCATTTCGGGTCGGTGTCGGGGAAATAATACCCGATATCCCGAAGCCCCGCCGCCGACAGCATTGCGTCCATGACCGCATGGGCGAGTACGTCGCCGTCGCTATGCGCGATCAAACCGCTCTCCGACGGAACGCGCACGCCCGCAAGCACGATATAGTCCTGCGGTTTCCCGAACGCGTGTGTGTCTACGCCGAACCCGCAACGGGCGAACGCCGAACGGAAATCTTCCGCGTAGGTGAGTTTCTTATTCGCGGGATCGCCGTCGCAAAGCGTGGGCGCGCCGAAGTAAGCGGCAAAAACCGAAGAATCGTCGGTGAAATCCGCTCGACCGCTAGTTTTTGCTTGCGTGTAGGCGTTGCGAATGGTTGCCGTGAAAAAGCCCTGCGGGGTTTGAATTTGCCGCAACGCTTTCCGATCGGGGACGTCGATAATTTTTCCGTTTTCGGAAACTGCGATCGTATCCAAGCAGGGCACGGCGCAAATTCCGCTCCCGTACGCTTCTACGCTTCGAATACAGTTTTCAATCATCTCCCGTGTAACGAACGGGCGCGCGCCGTCGTGAATGAGTACGATGTCGGCGGTAACCGCTTGCAGAGCGTTATAGACGGAGTCGAACCGCGTTTCGCCGCCTACGACCGTTTTCGTACGCGGAAATTGTTTGCAAACGGTAACGATCTCGTCGTAATAAGCCGCAGAGCCTGCAACGACGATTTCGTCAACGGACGGGAAGTCGAACGCGGACAAAGTCTTTTGTAATACGCATTCCGTACCGATGGAAACGAGCGTTTTATTCTTGGGGAAACCTGCGCGCGTACCTTTGCCGCCCGCGCAAATCACGGCGCATACCGAATATTTCTTCATACAATCACCTGATAGAGAGAAGCGGCTTCGTCTTTTTTTACCGTTTCTTTGACGTTTAAAATGCGCACCTTTAAACTGCCCGTGGAATAGAGTACTTCCACGACGTCGCCGATCTTGACGGGGGTGGACGGCTTTGCCGTCTTGCCGTTGATCAGGATTTTTTCTTCCGTGCAGGCTTCTTGGGCGACGGTGCGCCGTTTTAAGATACGGGAAACTTTCAAAAATTTATCAATTCTCATAATTTGTCCTTTTTATGTAATCGTTGTTGTAAAGATACGCCGTATACGCAATTTTTTTGAAAAAAATCAAAATCCGATTAAAAACGCTTGACAACTTTCAAAGCGAAGGATATAATAGGATAATGTATCATTATGCTTATCATGGCGTAATGTCGTCCGTAAGCGGTTTTTTTGGGGGAGAAATTCCTGAAAAAAGCCCGAAAAAAGGAGAAATTTCCTTTCTTTATATAATATTATACCGCAAACGGCGGAAAAAGTAAAGCGGAACGGACGAAAAAAACAAACAAGTAAAAAATTTCGATTTTTATCGATGAAAAGATATACTCGGTAGATCGCCTAAAATTTTATGCAAGGAGAAATTTTAACAGATGGATTTACCTATTTCCAAGTACGGCAAAACCGAAAGAAGAAAATTCGGTTCGATCAACGAAGTAATCGATATTCCCGATCTCGTTGAAATCCAGAAAGACAGCTACAATGCCTTTATTCAAGAAGGCATCGGCGAGGTGTTTGAGGACTTTTCCCCGATCACCGACTACTCCGACCATTTTGAGCTCTACTTTTTAGAGCACAGATTTGGCGATAAACCCAAGTACGACGAAAAAGAATGTCGTGCGAGAGACGCTACGTACGCGTTGCCCCTTCGTGTCAAGGTTCGTCTTGTCAACAAAGTCAAGAACGAAGTTTTGGACCAGGAAGTGTTCATGGGCGATAT
>JAFVRU010000035.1 GCA_017504065.1 Clostridia bacterium | reverse complement strand
TTGCGTTCGTGTTCAAAAAGTGTTATAATATGTTCAATAAATAAATAAAGTAAGGGTATTTTTTTATGAAAATACCTTTATTTTTATGTTTTTTACGCTTATAGCGTTCAAAAAACGTTTCAAGGAAAGGAAAATTGAAACAAGAAAGGAGTTTTTATGGTTTTAAGTAAGAAGCAGTTCGACGTGCTCGTCGCGTTGACGGAAGGCAAGCTCTCGCAAAGGGAGTTAGAAGAAAAGACGGGCTATTCGCTCGGCACGGTGAACAAAGCCGTAAAAGAATTGACGGCGGAAGGCTATCTCGCCGACGGAGAAATCACCCAACAAGGGCTTTCCGCGTTAGAGCCCTATCGCGCAAAACGCGCGGTGTTTATTGCGGCGGGGTTCGGGTCGCGGCTTGTGCCCATTACGTTGAACACACCCAAACCGCTCGTTCGGATCAACGGGAAACGCATCATCGACGGCTTGATCGACGCGTGTTTGGAAGCGGGAATTAACGAAATCTATATCGTGCGCGGGTATTTGGCGGAACAATTCGATCAACTGCTGTATAAATATCCGATGCTGAAATTCTTGGAAAACCCCGTTTATAACGAAGCCAACAATATCTCGTCCGCGGTATGCGCTCGGTATTTGCTCTCCAACGCGTACGTATTCGAAGCGGATCTACTCATCTCCAATCCCAAAATCATCACGAAATACCACTACTCGTCCGATTTCTTGGCGATTAAAAAGGACCGTTCGGACGATTGGTGTTTCGAAGTGAAAGACGGAATCATCACCGAAGAAAAGGTCGGCGGTTTGGATTGCTGGCAAATGGTCGGGATCTCCTATTGGAATGAAGCGGACGGGCATAAGCTCGCCACCGACTTGAAAGAAGTCTATGAAATGCCGGGCGGCAAGGAAAAATATTGGGAACAAGTACCCATGTCCGTGCGCAAAGACAAATATCAAGTCGCGGTCAAACCCTGCTATGACGAAGATATCGTAGAAATCGACACCTTCCGCGAACTCAAAGCGATCGATAAAACGTACGACGTATAATATATAATGAAGGAGTATACTTCTATGGAACAAAAGAAACCTGCTTTAAGAAAGCAACTCTCTCCCCTTAGCGTATGGGCTTTGGCATTCGGCTGTGTTATCGGCTGGGGCTCGTTCATTAATCCTGGAAAAAAATTCCTGCCCAACTCGGGCGTAGCTGGTACGGCAATTGCAATGGTACTCGGCGCGTTGACAATGATTATCATTGCCTTTTCCTACGCGTATATGGTTCCCAAGCACCCCAAAGCGGGCGGGGAATTTACGTTCACCAAAGCTTGCTTCGGTAAACAAGCCGCGTTCGTTTGCGGTTGGTTTCTCGTCGCGGCGTACTTGACCAACGTACCCATGAACTCCACCGCGATCGGCTTGATCGTGGACGGGATCTTCGGCTCGGTTTTGAAATGGGGTTTCCACTACTCCATCGCGGGCTTTGAAGTTTGGCTGGGCGAAATCGTCGTCGCTTCGGCAATTCTGCTTCTATTCGGGATTTTGAATATCTTCGGCGTGAAAAAGGCGGCGTTTGTGCAAACGGTTTTGACTGTACTTTTGATCGTTTCCGTGCTCACGTTGTTCATTACGGGACTCGTTTCTTCGCGCGCGACATTAGATAATATGTCCCCTGTTTGGGGCTTTGACAAGCAAGCGGCGATCCAAGCGGGCGGGTATTCTTCCGAACACGCCGTTCGCGATTCCGGTATCGCAAGCAGTATTTTGGCGACGTTTGCGATCGCGCCTTGGGCGTTCGTCGGATTCGACACCATTCCCCAAGCTGCGGAAGAATTTAAGTTCTCGTATAAGAAGATCATCTTCATCATGATCATCGCGATTGCGTTCGGTTGTTTCGTGTATATCACCAACAACACCATCGCGGCGGCGGCTTTGGAAAATTGGCCCGATTTGATCGTGGACGCGGAAGGCACGCCTTGGCTCTTGCTCGCAGCGGCGGAACGTTTGCTCGGCGTATCGGGGAAAATACTCGTCGGGGTCGCAGTTAGCTGCGCGGTACTCTCGGGGATTATGGGCTTCTACTTGGCGTCGTCCCGCTTGATGTATTCGATGAGCAAAGACGGGTATTTGCCGAAAATGTTCGGAAAAATTGACGAAAAATACGGCACGCCGAAAAACGCCATTATTTTCTGTATTATCATCTCCCTTTCTGGACCTGTGCTCGGTAGAGAAGCGCTTGGCTGGTTTGTGGATATGAGCGCGATTGGTGCGTCGATTGGTTTCCTGTTCACTAGCCTTTCCACGTGCGTAACCCTGAAACGGGAAAAAGACGGCGGGAAGTTCCTGATGGTTTTTGCGGTGTTAGGCGCGATTTTCTCTATAGCCTTTATCATTCTGCAGCTTGTTCCGATCCCCGGATTAAGCGGCGTACACTTCTGCTGGCAGAGCTATTTAATGCTCGGAATTTGGGTCGCGCTTGGGATTGTGTTCTATATCAAGCAGCGCAAGAATATCGCTTTGGGCAATTTAGACGAAGCTCCCGCGCAAACGGAAGAAACAGCCGAATAAAAAGCGTGAAAAAAAAAGCACCCAGCCTTGGGTGCTTTTTTGTTGCTATTTTTTCTTATCTTTCGTTGATGAACTTGGTCAATTCCACGGGATCAACGATCTTGCCGTCCTTGTAAACGCGCATATTCCCCGACGCGATTTCGTCGATCAAAATAACTTCGCCGTTGTTATAACCGAACTCGAACTTGATATCCCAAAGATCTAATCCAATCGATTTCAAATCGTCCGCAACCACTTTCGTGATCTTCAACGTTTGTTCTTTCATCGAGTTGAACATTTCCATACTCATAACCCCGAGCGCTGCAAGCCCTTCCGCCGTTACGAGCGGATCGCCCTTTTCGTCGTTCTTGAACGTACATTCCACGTACCCACCTGCGAGCGGCGTGCCGTTTTCGATATATTCACCATATCTGCGGATAAAGCTACCCGTCGCAACCAAACGGCAAATAACTTCTAAGCCGTGCCCGAACACCGTCGCGGGAAGCACTTCCATTGTCGCGTTTTCAAGATCCGCGGAAACGTAATGCGTTTTGATTCCCGCTTTCTTCAACATTTCGAAATAGTACACCGACGATTTCAAGTTCGCTTTGCCGATCCCTTCAATCGTAAGCCCGACCGTGTTTTCACCCGGATCGAATACGCCGTCTTTGCCCGTACAGTCGTCCTTGAATTTCAACAATACGTTGCCGTTTTCAAGCTTGTAAACGTCTTTCGTCTTACCTGTGTAAATCTTTTCCATATATAACCTCTTTCTATAATAAAATTTTCGTCTTTCGCTTCTTTTAAAATCCCACGGCATTATTATAGCAAATTTTTTTTCGTTTTACAATAATATGAACCCCTTTGTTTAGGTTTTTTTGAAATTTTTTTCCGTTTCCCACCCCGCCAAATCCCAATTTTTAAAAATTTTTTGACTTTT
>JAFVRU010000034.1 GCA_017504065.1 Clostridia bacterium | reverse complement strand
TTTGGAAGCGCTTGCATTTGCGCCTTCCGGCGCGGCGTCGTTTACCAATATTAAAGGTTCGGTCGTCGTTGCGGGGGAATCGTATACTTGCTACGTAACGCGCAAAGTACACGAAGACAACTCGGTGGAAATGTACGTACAAGTCGGCAACTATCGTTTCGATATCACGGTATCTTATACGGGGCTTGAAGGCAGCACGTACGAAGTAACCCGTATGCGTTTGATGCAATCGATAGATTCCTATGCGTACATGTATTATTTCTATCAATATTATATGTATTACGGCGTTGCGATCGACAACGTATTCGGTACGGTCTATTTGAGCAGAGAATTCGACGAAGCAGGTAAGGAAGTAGCAGGTGGACCTTTCTTCACCGCGGAATTCGGCGAAATGACCAATCTTGTGGACGCAAACGGCGATAAGCTGGAATTTGTCGATTGTGAATATACGCAAGACGATAACGGTATGATTACGGTAGAAATCGTTGGGAAAGACGGTTATACTTACCGTTTGTATATTGGGAAACAAGCCAACCAACAATTCCAACAATACGGCTATTTGATCTATGCGCTTACCCGCGTACACGAATTCACGACGGACGACGGATACACCGTAAACGTAGAACGCGCGCTCACGACGGAAGTCGGCGGCGTATATCCCGGATATCCGATGTTCCTTACCGTTAAGAAAAACGGCGTAGATTTGACTGCGGATATTACGATCTTGAATGACGGTTACGTTGAATACGTTGTGAGAACGAGAGAAGAAACGACGGACGGCAGCCAAGGCAAGATCACGGCGACGACGTATTATAAACTCGTATTTGAAGAAGAAGCGAATACGTCGATCGGTGGTGAAAACGAAGACACGACGACCACGATCATTGCGCCGTATAAGTCTGTAACGGTTACGGAAATTGCGGCGACGACGATGTATACGGCAGACGGCGCTTCGTTCGTAGACGTAACGGCGGACGGAATCCGTTTGATGTCGGTTGGCGGTACGTTGTATTTGGCTTCCGAAATGACGTTTGACGAAACTACGCAAACGTATACGGTAACGGTTGGCGGCGGGAAAACGTTCACGGTGAAATTGCTCGCTGATAACCAAGTAGAAATTACGGAAGTTGTGGAAGACGATTCCGCAAAGGCATAAAGGAAAAAATAAACCGAAGTATTTGCATTAGAAAAGGTAAGCATAATGAAGAAAGTAAGAAAAATTGCAATTAAATCTCTGGCGTTTGGAATGGCGGCGAGCTTGCTTGCAGGGTTTTGCGTAAGCAGCTTTGACGGGAAAGACGACGAAGTATTCGCAGCTTCCGCCGCGTCGGCGATCCAAAAAACGGACGCTGCGAAGATCGATTTGAAAACGCAGGACTATTTCAACGACGAAGTCGTGTATAAACTTCCCGACTCCGTTTCCGAAAAGCAGGATATTTCCGTAATCGTGCAAATGAATACGGAATCGTTGATGGACGCTTACGGCGCGTCTGATACGAAAAAGACCGCCAGCGAATATTTGAATTCCGAGTCCGCGAAAAAGCGCGCGAAAGCGATTGCTACGCAACGGAATGCGCTCGTTAAAAAATTGAAGGCTTCGGGCGTTTCCTATACGTTGGGCGAAGAATACGACACGGTTTTGAGCGGTTTTGAAATCACGATCAAAGCAAAAGACTTCAAAACGGTTGGGAAATTGTTCCAAAACGACGCGGAGCTGATCATTGGGGAAACGTATTTGCCTGCGGAATCACAAGTCGTAACCAACGACGTTGACGTATACGAAACGGGTATTTTCGATACGTCGAACGCGGAATACCAAGGCGACGGCGTTGTCGTTGCGGTCTTGGACAGCGGTTTGGACTATACGCATACGGCGTTCAGCGTAAACAACTTTATAACGACGAAGGAAGCGTTCACACTTTCGAATGTTTCCGCAAAAGTTTCGCAAACTTCGGCGGCTACGTTTACCGCAGGGTTGAAGGGCGAAGACGTATACGTGAATAGAAAGATTCCGTTCGCGTACGACTACGCGGATAAGGATACCGACGTTTTGCCGACGAACTCCGACCATGGTACGCACGTTTCGGGGATTATCGCAGGGAAAGACGATCGGATCACGGGTGTTGCGCCCAACGCGCAGCTCGCGTTCATGAAAGTATTCTCGGACGCGGCTGACGGCGCGAAGAGCTCTTGGCTAATTGCGGCTTTGGAAGACTGTGTTACGCTCGGCGTAGACGTTGTCAACATGTCGCTCGGTTCCGGTTGCGGGTTCGCGCGTGAAGAAGACAATTTAAAAATTAACGAAGTATACGACAATATCCGCGCGGCGGGGATTTCGCTCGTTGTTTCCGCGGGGAATGCGAACAACTCGGCTGTCGGTTCGGAAAAGAACGGGAACTTGGGCTTGACGTCCAACCCCGATACGGGTACGGTCGGTTCGCCGTCTACGTACGGAGCGTCCATGTCCGTTGCTTCGGTTGACGGGGTGAAAACGCCCTATTTGGTCTATAACGGGCAAATTATCTATTTCAAAGAAGCTTCAAACTCCGCGGCGGAAACCAAGGATTTCGTTGATGAAGTTTTAAAAACCAAAGGCGACGACGTACAAAATTTCGATTTTGAATACGTTGCAATTCCCGGGATCGGGCGTTCGTCCGACTATCCCGAAGACCCGTCTTTCTATGCGGGGAAAATCGTACTTGTAAAACGTGGTGAAACGACGTTCGAAGATAAGGTACATATCGCGTTGAAAGAAAAAGGCGCGGCGGGTATTATTATCTATAACAACGTTTCGGGTGATATTTCCATGTCCGTCGGTCAAGACGTCGGCGCGGTTTGTTCGATCTCGCAAGACGCAGGTGAAAAGCTCGCGGCGGTAGGTTCGGGGATTATCAGTATCAGCAGAAAACAGGTCGCAGGTCCGTTCATGTCCGACTTCTCGTCGTGGGGTCCTACTTCCGATTTGCAAATTAAGCCGGAAATCACGGCGCACGGTGGGGAAATCACTTCGGCGATTCCCGGACAAGACTACGACCAACAATCGGGTACGTCCATGGCTGCTCCCAACCAAGCGGGCGCGACGGCGTTGATTCGTCAATACGTGAAATATAGCGGCGTATTCGGCAACGATTTGACGAGCAATCAAGTAACGTCGATCGTAAACCAACTGATGATGTCCACCACGGATATCGTCTACAACAAGAACGGCTTGCCTTACGCTGTCAGAAAGCAAGGTTCGGGGCTTGTCAATATCTTGAAAGCGACGACTTCGGAAGCGTATTTGACAACGTTTAATAAAGACGGTTCGGAAATGGATAAGACGAAGCTGGAACTCGGCGACGACAAATCCAAGAGCGGCGTTTACGATATGACGTTTGCGCTCCACAACATTAGCGCGTCGGCGGTTACGTACGACGTGAGCTCGATCATGCTCACCGAAGGCATCAGCGAAACGTACACGAGCCACAGCGAACAAACGGTTACCCAAGACGGGTATTTGTTGAGCGGTACGACCACGGCGGTTACGGCGGTGGAAGGTAGCGGCAGCTCGTACAACGGCAACGCGGTTACGGTTAGCGCAGGCGCAACGGCGAAGATCAGCGTACGCATTACGTTGTCGGACGCGGATAAGGCGTATTTGAACAAATCGTTTGCTAACGGTATGTACGTAGAAGGGTTTGTCAAGCTTACCAGCGATTCGTTGGTGAATTTGAACGTGCCTGTATTGGCGTTCTACGGCGATTGGACGCAAGCGCCCATTTTCGACGAAGAATATTACGATACGAACAAAGACGAATTGAATTTGGGCTTGGACGCAGGCGATAAGCTGATGGCGGACGCTTACGCGACGAGAGCGATCGGCGGTTTGTACAGCGACTACATCGCTACGCTCGGTACGTATTATTTCCAACAAGATCCTGCGGCGACGCCGATTGCAGCGCAAAAGGAACATATTGCGATCTCCAACCAAGAAAACGGTCAAAACTCGGCGATCAATTCGCTCCGATCCATCTGGGCGGGCGTGCTTCGTAACGCGAAAGAAGCGAATATTACGATCGTGGAAGACTCCACGGGGAAAACGGTTTTCGAGCATACGGAATACAATATCCGTAAGTCGTACAGCAACGGCGGGAATACGATGTATTCTTCGTCGATCGACGTGGAATTCAGCGCGCTTGAACATAACTTAAAGAACAATACGAAATATACGGTAACGGTAGAAACATATCTTGATTACTCGGCGAAGGAAGAACAAAACAATGCGCGTAACGTCTTCCAATTCCCCATGTATATCGACTTTGAAGCTCCCACCGTTACGGATGTTGTATACCGTACGGAATACGATAGAACGACCAAGAAAACCAAACTCTTCGCAGATGTAAATATCTATGATAACCACTATGCGATGGGTATGCAAATTGGGCAAATCGTCATCAATGACAACCCCGAAACGAAAAACCAATATCTCTTTAATATGAATACGTTCGGGAAGTACGTTACTCCCGTGTACTCTGCGTATAACTCTACGTCGAAGGTAACCGTTGAGCTTACCGATTACGTAGCGCAGTTAAAGAACTCGGCAGGCTTGAAGTATGGCGCGAACGGTTCGTTTGAAATTGTCGAAGGGACGAATAGCTTTATCGTCGCTTGTTACGACTACGCGATGAACTCGGCTACGTATGAAATTCGCTTGCCCGACAACGTATTGAAGATGTATTTCTCGAATGACGAAATCCGTTTGAGCCCCAATGAAACGTTGGATATCTCTACGGTATTGAACATTTTCCCTGCGGAAAGCTGGATTGAAACGTTGAATTTCGTTTCGTCGGATAGCAGCGTTGTCGAAGTCGTCAACAAGACGATTTTGGCGAAAAAGAGTGGCGTAGCGACGATCACAGCGATCGGCTATGACGAAAACGGTGTAGAAATCAGCGATAGCGTAACCGTGAAAGTACTTGCCGAAGGAGAAGACGGATACGTTGGCGGATATACGATCCCCGAAGTAAATAAGTTCACGATAACAGGCTATAAGGTCAACAAAGCGTATTATAGTACTTCGTCCGAAGAACGGGAAATCGGGCTTACGGACGGCGAATACGAATTCGACGGCGAATACAAATTATCGATGTTCCCGTCGGAGAGCGTAACGATTCAGTACGTTTTGGACTCCTATTTCCCTGACGCTACGAAAGTGGTCTATAAAGTCGGGAACACCAAAGTTGCGACGGTGTCCGAAGACGGTACGATCGTAGCGCAAGCGGAAGGTACGACGATCGTGAACGTTAACGTTACGTTTAACGGAAAAACGACGTACTATTCGGGGCGTATTTCCATTGCGGTCAAAGATCCGTTCACGACAAATGCGATTTACCTGATGTCGTATAAAGGGCTCGGCGGAGAAGTTGTTATTCCCGACGATCGCGGTATTACGACGATCTATGCGTATGCGTTCTCGAACTACGAATACGTAGACAAGGATTTGGCGGCGGGCGACGTTATCGACGACGAAGATCCTTACTTAATCAAGCAAATGTATATCGGGGAAGATACGATTAAGAAGGTCGTCATTCCCGAAGGCGTAACGACCATTGAAAAATATGCGTTTGCGGAATTGACAGCGTTGGAAGAAGTGGTGCTTCCTTCGACGTTGACGCGAATCGGCGTCGGCGCGTTCCTTGGCTGTAAGAACTTGAAGAAGATCAATCTCGAAAACGTGAAATTCATCAACGAAGAAGCGTTTAAAGATTGCGCTTTGGAATCGTTGGATCTCGTAGACGATAAAGACGATCCCAACGACGTGGAAGGGAAACTCGTTGCAATCAGCAACTATGCGTTTGCGAACTGTAAACTCGGTTTCGTAGCGTTGCCCGCGTCCACGCAATCGATTGCGATCGGCGCGTTCTATAACAATGAATATTTGACGAGCGCGGATTTCCGTGCTTCGCAAATTAAGATCGGCAAAGGCGTGTTCGAAAAATGCGCGAAGCTGGAAAGACTCGACATCAACGCGGTTGTTGTTCCCGCGTATGCGTTTGCGGATTGCGCGGCGTTGACGGAAGTTGCGTTGGGTAAAGACGTAGCGGTCATCGGCGAATACGCGTTTGCGGGTACGAGCGTCGCAACCTTCACGTTAGATTCCCGTAACCAAACGTTCACGTTGCAAGCAAGCGGTACGCAGATTTGCAAGGGCGAAGAACTCGTTGCGGTAGCGCCTATGGTATCGGGTACGGTAACGACGGCGGCGAAGACGATCGGCGCAGGCGCGTTTGCTGGGAACTCCAAGATCTTCCGCGTGATCGCGAACAGTGCGACGACGGTTGCGGAATACGCGTTTGCGGATTGTACGCAACTGCGCGAAGTGCAACTCAATAGCGTAACCAAGATCGGGGACTACGCGTTTGCCAATACGGTGCTTACGCAAACTCCGAACCTGAGCCAAGTAACGGAGATCGGGAAGTATGCGTTCTTCAATACGAAGTTGACGAACGTTGCGATTTCCGAGAATGCGAACGTGGGCGTGTACGCGTTTGCGTATAACGTATTCTTGAATACGGTAACGATTGGGAACGGAGTCGTTTTGGGCGAAGGCGCGTTCTATTGCCCGATGGCGGATTATTCGTTTGATCCGTACAGCACAGAAAATAAATATGACATTGCTGACCCGTATTACACGCATAAGACATATACGGTTTACGACGACAACAACCAAGTTGTTGAATCTTACGACTATTACTATTATAACTATCAACTCGGCGTATACTCCACGTTGCAGGCGTTGACGATCGGGGATAACGTAACGATCGGAAACTATGCGTTCTCGGGGAATGCGAAACTTGCAAATGTAACGCTTGGTAGCGGCGCAATTATCGGCGACGGCGCGTTCTTTAACAACGCAGGGCTTGTCAACATCGATTTGTCTCAAGTCAAGACGATCGGCAAACAAGCGTTCTCGGGCGCAAGAATGCAAGCGTTCCGCTATGAAGACGGTATTCCGATGTTCGCGTTTGAGTACAAGTATGTCAACGGCGAATTGTACATTGTCAATTACGAATATTCGAGCCTTGCTCCCGCTTTGACGAGCGTGAACCTTACGGCGGCTACGAAAGTAGACCAAGGCGCGTTCATGAATAACGACGCGTTGACGAGTATCGTATTCGGCGCGAATTTGCAAGAAATTGCCGATTCGGCGTTCGGGAATTGCCGCGCGTTAAATACGCTGAACTTGCCTGAACAAATCACGAAAGTAGACGATTATGCATTCTATGGTACGGCGTTGACGGAAGTTGATCTTTCCGACGTCGGCGAGATTGGTAAATATGCGTTTGCGGGTGCGAATTTGACGGAAGTTACGCTCAAAGACGGCGCAACGTTGGCGGAAGGCGCGTTCATGAACAACTACGCGTTGGCGACCGTGAAAGGCTTGGATACGGCGACCGTGATCGGCGCGTATGCGTTCCAAAGCTCGGCGTTGACGGAGTTGACGTTGACAAAAGCAACTTCCATCGGGGATTACGCGTTTGCAGAATCTGCCGTTACCGAAGTAACGTTCGGCGACGCGTTGGTAACGTTGGGTGAAAACCCGTTCTATGCTTGCTCGATCGAAACGTTCGGTAGAGATAAAGAAATTCTGTTCAATAATGCAGTAGTGGACGTAATCTTGGAAGAAACGTATGAGATCAGCGCAACGGTGAAAGTCATTGACGGCGTCTTGTATCAAGTGATTCCGAACGGTATGGAATTGATTTCCTATCCGATGTTGAAAGCGGATACCGACTTCGTGATTGAAGAAGGTACGGTCCGTATCAGCGCGAAAGCGTTTGCGGGCTCGGCGGTGGTCAACGTAACGCTGCCTTCGACTCTGAAAGCGTTGGGCGATAAGGCGTTCTATGACTGCGCGGCATTGTCCGTAGTCGTATTCACGAGCTATAACGCTCCGATTTTAGAAGAAGAATACGACCGAGTATACGCGCAAGAAAGCAATTTGCCGATGCCTACGTACACGGGTACGACGCAAGGGCTTGGGATCACCAAGTACCACATGTGGAATACGGGCACGTCGGACAGCATCTATTTCTTCGGCGCAAACTTCGTGGGCAATATCGGACATATTCCGGGAAATCTCGTAATGGTATGCCCTGCAAACGGACAAAGCTATGATACGTTCATTTTGTCGCAGTACTTCGGTACGACGGTAAAGGGCGTGAATGCGGCGACGGAAGATACGGTAAGAGTTATTGCGATGATCGCGGCTCTGCCTACGGAAATCTCGTTGGATCACGAAGCGATCGTGGCGGCGGCGCGCGCGGCGTATGACGCAATCCCGTCTTTGGAACAAAAAGCGTTGGTAAGCAACTACGGTAAATTGGAAGAAGCGGAAACAACGATTGAGTTCTTGAAGAAACGGAACGAAAACTCGGATACTCCGATCGTAGAAGAAACGGAAAAGAAACCGAACGCGTTCGTACGGTTCATGAAGAAGAATTACGTTTCGATCATTATTGCGTTCGTGGCGATTGCAGGATCGGTTTCGTACGTACTCATCACCGAGCTCCGTAGAAAGAGAACGGCGAACGGTGCGGGTTTGGAAACTGTAAACGAAGAACACAACGAAAGCGAAAACAATAACAATAACGAAAATAATTAAGCGTAACGCTTACGATTGTAGGGATGTTATGAAAAAGAAAAGCAAAATTTTATTAGGGCTTGGCTGCGCGACAGTATTGACGTTGGGCTTGGCTGCATGTAAAGAAGAAACTACCCCGCTGGAAGATTTACAAGATCAAGGTTATCGGATCATGGTAACGTATAATCCCAGCGGCGGTGAGATGATCGGCAACGTAGGAACTACGGTTGTGGATATGTTCAATCCTGCCGATTATCAAGCGGACAGCCAAGGCAACGTTCGGATCAAGTTGCTTGAACCGACGGATAAACGCCGTCCGTCCAGCGGTACAGATGCGATTTCGGTAGTAAAAGAAGATCATTTCTTTGCCGGTTGGTATGCAAACCGTACGGTAAAGACGAAAGACGGTACGCCTGAAGAAGAAGGCGGCGTTCCCGTTGACGATAGCGGAAAAGAATTAAAACGCGTAGAAGACATCGACGGGTATGTGTCGTACGTTTACGTGGACGATGAAAAAACGGCGGCTACGCCTGCGTATACCTACTCCGATTATTGGGATTTTGAAAACGATCGAATTGAGTACAACGTCGCGGATGAAGAACTGAAAACGCTTACGCTGTATGCGGGTTGGGTTCCTTATTACGAGTTTACATACTACTACCAAGTAGACGGCGTGTGGACGGAGTATGGTACAGCGACGGAGTTCAACTATAAAACGACGAATGCGGAAGGCTCGAAAACGCACGATAAGGATACGATTTGGGTTCCGAATTGGAACAACGGCGCAATGTCGCATACCTACTCCTATGAAAACGGCGATCCGTATACTTTCCCGAAATTGGACGGATTTACGTTCAGCGAAGCGTTTACCGATCCCGATTGTCAAAACAAGATCACCGAATCGTTCACCCATCAAGGAAGTTTGGACGTGGAGAATTGTACGGCGATCAACC
>JAFVRU010000033.1 GCA_017504065.1 Clostridia bacterium | reverse complement strand
TCCCCTGTTTCCCTGCGACCCATTTGGTCGGATCGAACGAAGGGCATTTGGCTACCAACGAACCGAGCCAGTCGTTGTCGTAGAATTTCGACGGCGCTGCACCGAGTTCGGTTACCACGCCAACCCAATCCCCGTCAATCAATTCCAGCGTAGTACGGTATACGGAGTACACCATTTTTCCTTCCGCAATATTCATGACGTAATTGTTCCCCGTGCCCGGAGTACCCATATCCACGCTCGTCGTGAATACGTACCGTATATTTTCATTGTTTTTGGGGAAATAAATCAAGAAATTCAAGCCTTCCGCTTCCAGCCCGAACAACTCCTTGATTTGCTCTTCGTCGCGGACGTCCATGCTCCCGAACGTATCCCAACCATACCAGCCAAAAATACCGGAACTTTGCCGATCGAGAATTTGATCTTCGAGATAGGAGTCGTTGGAGTTAAGATCTTCGATGATATTGTCCAACAAATATTTATGGTCTTCGCCCTGTCCGCCTTGCGTTTCCGTAGACCCTTCCCAAGAAAACGGTTTTACAGCCACGTCTGTCGTAATGACTTGTTCCGTCGTTTCATATTCCGCATACAGCCAAGTAGCGGAAACTCCCGCCGTCGTAACGAGCGTCATAGCCCCTGCAACGACCAAAGCAACCTTTGTAAACAGCTTCATTGTTCACCGCCTTTTCCGTCTTTTTTCGGCGGAGTTTGCGGCGCGGGCGGTTCACAAAAGAGAATGCCCCACATCGGCCGCAACGCATTAGACGGTTGCATCGTTGCGTTTTGATTGGGTTTCGCGGTCTTTCTTTGCGCAAGCAACCATTGATAGCGTTGCTCTTTGGCTTTCGCCACCTTCTTTTCAAAGATCGGAGTAGCAATCACCGCAACCACGATCAAAATAATACACAACCAGCCCGCAGGAGATTGTAAAAATGCTACGAAACTTCCGACGTACGGAATCCGTTCGCCACGGTAGATCGCGCGCATTTGCGAATAGCGTACGGGAAAACGGTCCGCTCTCTCCACGGCGTCGCCCTGTAACAAGAACCACCGTTCGTTCGGATGGCGTTCGTTGGGTTCTTCAATCTCTACGATACGGTGTATAATCAACGTTTCGTCTACTTCGTATAAAACGATATCATACAGTTTTAATTCCGTTTCCGACGGTAATTTATATAACGAAATCAAATCGAACGTTTGGAACTGATTGTCCAAACCGTTTTCGAAAAGATAGGTGTTTTTCTCGTGCTTTTTGGACATGGAAGCGCTGTTTACGACTTTCATGGTAGGCACGTTCGCAAAAAACTTGTCGCCTTGCACGTTTACGTATAAAGAAAACCCGAACGCCCCCAAAAAAACCGCGCAAAACAACAGGGATACGATACAATCCACGATCCCGAATTTGCTTTTGCCTTTGCGGCGTTTGGCGTATTCTTTTTTTATCTGTTCATCTTCCGCACCGTGCAAAATGAGTTTGATCGTCATTTTCGTAAACATTACGACTACGAACGAAGACAATGCGACCAACACTACGTACACAATCAAGCAAAGAATGAATACATAAGTTTCGTAAGCCATGTTCAAAATTCCAAGTTTTTGCTACAAACACCTTTTCCCCATAGTAAGTACCATGGGGAAAAGCATTTGACTTATCTTAAATCTAATTGAAAAAAATCGCGGCTTATTCGTCTACTTGTACCACGTGCAACGTTGTGGTCAAGCCTGCAAGTTCATCGGAGAACAATTTGTGCGTCTTAATCGAGTCGATAATCAACCCTTCGTCCAACGTGAACAACTGCTTCAATTCTTCCGTGGTATATGTATACGCGAAATAGCCTTCCCCTGTTTCTGTGGGAGTTTGCCATCTCTTGCCATCCGTATCCGTCGTTTCCCCTAACTTCCTACGCAATTGAAATTCGTTGAATTCAATAATTTGAACCGCAGGCTCACCCCATACGATATTGCTCAAACTTACGTGCGAAGGAATAGTGAAGTACAAGTCCGCGCGCAAGCCTTTGGCGTGAATGAGATCGGACGCTTGTGGCGTCGGGGTGAACGTAACCGTAATCGAACCGGTTACGGAAAGTACCGCTTCGTGTTGGTGATAAGTGCCGTTACCGGAAGGACGAGCCTGACCCGTTAAACCAAGCTCCGCCGCCGAATCAATCACAATCGCGAAATCATCGGACGCCTTAATCGCGAGCGAACCAACTTTCAAGTTTTGCGTCGTATCAATCCCTGCTACGCTGACAATTTGTTCCGTAGAAGAAATGTCGATAACGTCCGCTTCCGCATACGTCCAAGCTGCGTATACGCCGCCTACCGTAACCGCCGTAAGAGTTGCCGCCAATAAGCCAATTTTTTTCATAGTTATTTCTCCTTTTTTTGACTTTGCAGTCATTATAGTAAAAATATTATAATCCCTTTTTTCTCGCTTTGTCAAGTACTTTTTATCGTTTTTCTTTTTTTATTTTGAAATTGTTCCTATCGCATTCGAAGCGCGTATTACAGGGTCATAAAACCAAATACAAAAAGCGGTCTTTCGACCGCTTTTTACGCGCGTACGCGTACAATATTATTTATATCATGTTAAAGAACGCTTTTGAACCGCTTAACAGGTCTTCGTCCAAACTCCACTCCCCGTTCTTTTTCACGAGCCCGAATTCGCACTCTTTCGCCGTTTCGTACAGATCGTTGCCGTCGTAGCCGACGACTTTGTCGGACATTTCGTCCAGCATCGATTTCGCGTCGGGCGTGAAACGGGACGTCGTAATGAAAATCCCGCGGCAATGCTGTTTTTTGTCCTTGGCTTGCCGACATACGCAAGCTCCGATAAATTGCTGCACCAACGTTTCGCCTACGACCCACAGTTTCTCGTCGCCCTTGTCGGGGTCCCAATTCTTCGACTGTATGTAGATCGTTTCACGGAATCCGAGCTTGTCCGTCAACTCAATCTCCCCGTCGATACCGCCGTCGTGATCCCCGCCCGTGATCTTTAAGCCTTCCAAACGTCTGCCATTTCTACGCGAGTATTTCTCCAACAAATACACGGAATAGTATTCGAAATAATCCCCGCCAAGCTGCCGCATGCGTTTTAAAAACGCTTCCTTGAGTTTTTCGTCCGCCGTCATCGCTTTCGGCGCAGGTTTTTTCACCTTCCGTACGCTTTCCCGAACAGGCTTTTGAACGGGTACTGCTTCCTTTTTCACTACGGGTTTTTGCTCCGCAGGTTTTGCCGCGACTTCTTCCTTTTTTTGTTCCGTCTTTTGCGGCAGTTTCGGTTGTTGTTTTTGTTGCGGTTGTTGCTGCGATTGTTGTTGCGATTGTACGGGCGTTTCCGCCTTTTCCGCCTTTTCAGGTTGTTTTTTCGGCGTCGGCTTGGCTTTCGGATCGCCGAATAAGAAACTCATATCCATAAGCGGTTTTGCTTCCGCCGTCGCAGGTTTTTCCGTAGGTTTTTCCGCCGAAGTTTCCACGGGCTTTTCTAAAAGTTTTTCTTCCGCTTTAACGGGTTCGGAATGTTTTTCTTCGGGTTGTTTTTCCGCGACTTCTTGCGGCTTTTCTTCTATCTTTTCCGCCGCCTTTTCTTCCGCTTTTGCTTCCGTCTTTGCCGCCGCTTTCTTCGTCGTGCGTTTTACCGCCTTTTTCGGCTTTTCAGGAAGCGGTTCAGGCGCGACTTCGGGCGTGATCGGCGCTACGGGCGCGATCGGCTGAATAGGCGCAGGCGGGAGCGGTAATATTTCTTCCGTTTCTTCCGCTTTCTTTTCTTCGCTCGGCGTTTCTTTTTCTTCCTTTTTCGCCGTCGTTTTTTTCGCCGCACGTTTTACCGTCTTTTTCGGTTTTTCTTCCGCCGTTTCATTCGGCGTTTCTTCCGCTACGGATTTTTTTGTTCTACGCGTCGTCTTTTTGGGCTTTTCTTCCGCTTTCATCGCGTACACGCCCCCGTCAAACGTTACGTCGCCGTCTTTCTTCATAATATCGAGCACAGACCCAACGCGCCCCTTTACGTCGTTGATATTGTCCGTATCTTCGCCGCTGAAACGCTCGGTATACGCTTTCGCCACTTCGTCGATCAAATCGTTGTGTTTATACTGTTGTTTTTGTAAAAATTCCCGTATCAAATTTTTCGTCGCGTCTTTTTTTTCCGCGCGAGTAACTACGGGCGTTACTTCCTGTTTTTTCGTTGTTCTTGCCATAATTTTTCCTTTTTTCTTTTTCCCATCAAGCTTCGTCTTCGTCGTATAGCCTGATCAATTCGCCCAAGTTCTCAAACTCGGACTCCGTCTTTTCCGCAAGGTAAGCCTTTAATAACCGTAGCGCGCGCTTTTTCCCGCCTACCGTTTCCGATTCCCGATAGGTCAAGCCCGCGCATTTTCGCAGAGTTTGGTACGTACACAAGCTTGCGCGTTCGCCGCGCGCGAGCCGTTCAAACGTCGTGAACCGCCCGTCCGCGAAATCAAACCAAAGCTTGTCGCCGACGTCGCCGTCGCATTCTTCCCAAAAACTCAGATCGAGCGGATACCCGCTTTCCCGAAGCGCGATTAGGATAAACCCGATCAACGCTTCCCCAACGTTTTCTTCGGCGAGTGAAAGGGCTTTTAAGCACTCGATATACCCGATAAACAGCCCGTCGTAGACTTCGTTTTCGGGTAAGATCGAAAGGCAGACTTCCGCCGCCGCGCAAGCCGCGTAGAACCGAACGAGATCGGTACGCAGGGAAAAGAAACTCTCGTGTAAATACGCCGACGTAACGGTATACCTACCCGCTTTTTCCGCCAAAACGTATTCCGCAAAACAAAACGGCTGCGCCGCAAACGCGAGCTTGGCTTTCGGCTTTTTGACCCCGCGAATCCCCGCCGTGATCTTGCCCAAAGCGGGCGAAAACAGCGTCAACAGCTTGTCGTTATCTTTATAATCGACCGTTTGTAAAACCACCGCTTCCGTTTTGATTTCCATTTGTTTTCCCTTTTGCTTCCGTCGTTACTTTTTTCGGATCAGATCGTAATAGAGCATATAATAGCTGATACTGCCCGTCTTTTCAAAGAGTTCCCACGCCATTTTCGCAGCGCCGCATTCATTGCTTTTATCCCGCATATTCCGTCCCCCCAAAACCTATTTTGCGAAGCGGGGGGAAGTTTTATGCGCGGAAATTAGTTGTCTTGCAACTCCTGATAGCCGTATTCTCGCAACAAATTCGGCTTGTCCCGCCAATCTTCCTTGACTTTGACGTACGTAGTGAGAAATACTTTCGCGTCCAAAAATTTCTCCATGTCTTGCCGAGCAAACGACGAGACTTCTTTGATCGCCTTACCTTGCTTTCCGATCAAAATTGCCTTATGGTTCGCCCGTTCGCAAACGATATCCAAATTGATATCGTATACGCCGTTGTCTTGCAGCTTGAACGTGTTTATCACGATCGCGATCCCGTGCGGAATTTCTTTGTCGAATTTGAGCAAAATCTTCTCCCGCATGATTTCCGAGATCATGAACCGCTCGCTCTTGTCCGAAACGATGTCCTGCTCGAATACTTTCTCGCCTTCGGGCATGTTTTGCGCCAAAAACTCCTTTAACGGGCGGATATTTTTGCCCTTTCTCGCCGAAACGGGAAAGACGTCGAGATCCAGCCCCGCGTCCGAGAATTTCGCCATGTCCAAAGGAATGTTTTCCTTGGGCATAATATCGATCTTCGTATACGCAATCGCCATCGGCAGCCCCAACGCTTTGTACTTTTTGATCAGCTCGAAATCTTCACTTTTCACCCCTTCGTGCCCGTCGAGTACGAATAAAATGAAATCCACCGATTTCGCGCTGGTATCCGTTGTACGCATCATCATGTCGGTGAGCGCGTTTCTCGCCTTATAGATCCCCGGCGTATCCACGAAAACGATCTGATAGTCCGTTTCCGTCAATACTCCCAATATCCGATCCCGTGTCGTTTGCGGTTTCGGGGAAACAATGGAAACTTTTTCCCCGACCAACACGTTAATAAGCGTACTCTTACCTGCGTTCGCTCTGCCGATTACCGCTACGTATCCGCTTCTCATAACCCAAAAACTCCTTTTATTCTCTTGTAATCCCGAGCGCGCCTAATATCTTTTCTTCTTGCGCGCGCATCTCCGTCTTTTCTTCGTCCGTCATGTGATCGTAGCCCAAACAATGCATGATCCCGTGCACGAGCAAGTAATGCAGCTCCCGCTCGTAGGAATGACCGTATTCTTCCGCCTGTTCTCTCGCCCGCTCGCAACAAACCGCGATCGAGCCGATCAGCAAATTCCCGTCTTCGTCGATTTCGAACGGGTATTCGTCCGCGCGGAGCGCTTTGCCCTTGATCCCGTCGAGCGTAGGGAAACTCAACACGTCCGTAACCTTGTCCGTCGCGCGAAGTTCACGGTTCAAGCGCCGTATTTCTTCCCCGTCCACGAATGCAAATTCCACGGCGAGCGGAACGTCCGTATCTACGAACCCGTCCATTGCCGCTTCCAATGCCCGAACGTTTTCTTCGGGGAATTCGTCCCCGTCGCAATCAATGCGGAACATACTCATTCGCTTTCCCCTTTCGTACCGTTTTCCGTACGCTTATATTTGATATTCGGATATTTGATACGGTGATGATAGACCCCCGTCAGCGTATTCACGAGCGCTTGTCGGATCTTCGTCAAATCCGCCATCGTGATATCGCATTCGGAGAACTGTTCAAGATCCATACGTTCTTCGATCACGGCGCGAATGGCTTTTTCCGCTTGCTCGGGCTTCCGAGCGTCAACCGCGCGCACCGCCGCTTCCGACGCGTCCGCGATCATAACGATCGCCGCGATCTTCGTTTGCGGCTTCGGACCGAGATAGGAGAAGTCTTCGATATTCAACTCCCCGTCCGTCATTTTCAAAGCTTTCGCATAGAAATAGCGGATCGGCATTGTGCCGTGGTGCTGTATCGCTACGTCCGCAAAGAAATCGGGCAAATGATGCGCCTTGATCAGCGTATACCCGTCTTTCGCATGCGAGCGGATAATGTCCGCGGAAAGTTCGGGGGTGAGCTCGTCGTGTAAGTTATACTCGCCCTGATTTTCGGTGAAATGTTCGGGATAATGCAACTTCCCGACGTCGTGATAGAGCGCCGCCGCGCGGGCATAATCCACGTTTTCGCCGATTGCCGCCGCGCTCGCTTCCGCAAGCTGCGCCACCATCATGGAATGGTTATACGTGCCGGGCGCTTCCTGTTTGAGTTTGCGTAAAATTCTCGCGTCCGAGCTAGTCAATTCCCGAAGTCGAAACGCCGTCAAGCAGTTGAAAATACTCTCAAAAATCGGCAAAAACGCCAAGAAGATGACGGTGGACATAACGCCGCCGAATAAGCCGTAGCCCAAATGCTTCATGACGCTTTCAAACGGAGTCAACCCCGCCGAACCCGCCGTTCCGTCAATGAGTGCGGACAATTCCAATAAGAACAAGATAAAATCGATCGGGATTACGATGAGTATGCCGATTAAGACGACGCGGAAACGCGTACGCGCCTTACTGCAAAAGAAAATTGCGATCATTCCCGCCGAGAACGAAATGATCAGCGACGAATAGTATTCCGTTACCGACGAGCTCGAACCCGAGAAGGTATCGATTACAAAAAGCAGCAACGCGCTAATCATATTCATAAAAATCGCTTCCCTGCGACCGAGCAGAACGAAGATCATAAGCGCTACGAACGCAACGGGCCGAGCGTAAATATTGATCTTTTCTCCGATCAACCAAGCGAGTACGAAATACAAATCCAAGACCGCAAACAGCAGCGCGATATTTTTCCCGCTCGCCAATACGTCCCGATTTTCAAACAGGAAATAGAAATACGTGATCGCCGTCAGCAGGAACAAGCAAAACAGCGCGTACAGATAATCCGCCCCGTATTCTTGCATATATTCCCGCAAACCGCCAAATAATTTATCCCCGAAAAGCAAACCCGCAATGATTGCAATTAGGAGTATAAAATGCGTTAAAAACAATAACGCGCTCTTCATCATTGTAGATTTCGTCCATTCCGAACCGAATTTTTTTACTGCCATCTTTCGTTATTCTCCTTCCGCGTCTTTTACGCGGCTTTTCTCTGTGGAACGCGGGCTTTTCGTCTTTTCTTCCCGCTCCGTATCCTTTTCATAAGCGCGAATAATCCGCATCACAAGCGGGTGTCTTACGACGTCTTTCGCCGTGAGCGTACAAACGGAAATTCCTTCTACTCCGTCCAGAATTTTCGTCGCGTGTACGAGCCCGCTGCTCTTGCCGTCCAAATCGATTTGCGTAACGTCGCCCGTTACCACCGTTTTGCTCCCTTCGCCCATACGCGTTAAGAACATCTTCATTTGTTCTTTCGTCGTGTTTTGCGCTTCGTCTAAAATGATGAACGCGTTGGACAGCGTTCTGCCCCGCATATACGCCAAGGGCGCTACTTCGATCGCGCCGCGCTCC
>JAFVRU010000032.1 GCA_017504065.1 Clostridia bacterium | reverse complement strand
CCCGAAAGGGAGCGGGCACGTCGGACAAATCCCCCAAACCGATTTCGTCGTTCTCGGGCAAAACCCGACGATCGGCACTTTTAAAAGCTCCGCAATGTCTTTGGGCGTCAAGCATTTCCCCGCCGACAAGAGATCTCCGCGGACTTTGTTGACCACGACCGAAAGCTCGTTTAAACGGTAGCTTTTCAATAGCGTAACCGTCTTATCCGCGTCTCGAATCGCGGGCAGGTGCGGCGTCGTTACGACGAGCGCTTCGTCTGCCGTCGCCACAGCGCGATGGAATCCGTCGTCGATCCCCGCAGGACAATCGATGATAATATAATCGAACTGCGGAGCAAGCGAGTCCAAAACCACCTTCACCGCTTGCGGTGAAACGTACCGTTCCGGAGCGGAATAACTGCTTGTTAAAAGGTATAAATTGCCGTAGCGCGGATGTTTGACGAGCGCTTGTTTCGCCCGACACCTGCCTTCGATCACGTCGACGATGTCGTAGGTGATTAGCGATTCCACCCCCGCCGTTACGTCCACGTTATTCAATCCGAAATCAGCGTCGCAAAGGACGACCCGCTCGCCCTTTTTCGCCAACCACGCGGAAAGATACACCGCAACGGTAGTTTTTCCAACTCCGCCTTTTCCCGACGTTACGACGATTTTCCTTGCCATTACGCGCGCTCCTTTTACAAAACCTTTTGCCGCAAAATATCAGCATAGAATATCCTAACACGAACGACTGCGCATATTTTGTCTGTTTTTCGCGCGTTTTGGAAAATCTGAAAGAATTTTTTAAAAAATATCCCCCAAAAACGCTTGGGGGATATGCTTTTTTATGTATCGTTAACGGTTGCGCTTACAAAGCTCCGCGCAAACTTCGGACAATTTCACGTCGGTCGCATTCAACAAGACCATAACGTGGTACAACAAATCCGCGGCTTCGTTGATAACGCCCGCCTTTTCGCTGTTCTTGGAAGCAATGACAAGCTCCACCGCTTCTTCTCCAACCTTTTTCCCGATCCGATCCACGCCGCGTACGAACAAGAAACTCGTGTACGAGCCCGTTTCGGGGTTTTCCTTGCAATCGGCAACAATGCGTTGCAATCTACCGAACATTTCCCCGCCGATCGCGTTATATTCGCCTTTGATTTGTTCAGGGAAGCACGTGAACGCGTTTTGTTCGGGATTCGCTTTGCCCTTTTGCTTAACTTTCAAAAGCAGGGTATCCGAATCATGATCCAAAAACGCCGCGATCACTTTTTGCGTGTTCCCGAGCTTTTCTCCGAATTTCGTTACCGCTTTTTTGGAACGGCTGTAATAGTGCGCGTAGCCCGTAGCGAACGTTTGCGAAACCGCGAGCTCGTTCATATACACGAGCATCAGCACTTCCCCGCTTTCGTAATCTTGTACGACAACGGGAATCAATCCGTCCTTATCGAATTTGAATTTTTTCAAATCAAATTGTTCGTTTTTCATCGTTACAGCATACCTCCGCCTATTCATTATCTATATTATACAATAAATTTCAACTTTCGTCAATACTCTTGCGGAAATTTTTTCCGTTTTTTCAAGATTTCTTCGCAAAAAACCCGCATTTTCCGTTAATTTAACACAACGTCTTTCAAGCTTTCGTATTTCTTAATTGCCGCATTCCGCAACTTCTCGTCGTCATACCGACCTTCAAACGCTTCGTCCGAGAGCTTTTTCGCCGCGAAAATTACCTGTGTGGAATACCGCAAATTCTTGATATCCGTCAGCGTTTTCCCCGACTGCCGCGTGCCGAAGAAATCCCCGCTGCCCCGCATCTCCAAATCCTTTTCCGCGATCTTGAACCCGTCGTTCGTTTGTTTCATCGTCATCAGCCGTTCCCGCGCGCTCTCGCTATCCGAGCCCATGAGCAGGAAACAGTAGCTTTTGTCCGCGCCTCTGCCGACTCGCCCACGGAGCTGATGCAGCTGCGAAAGCCCGAACCGTTCCGCGTTATAAATAATCATCGTCGTCGCATTGGGTACGTCCACGCCGACTTCAATGACCGTCGTCGAAACCAAACAATCGTATTCACGCTGTTTAAACGCCGTCATCACTTCCGCTTTTTCTTTGTCTTTCATCTTCCCGTGCAATAACCCGAACCGCACCGTCGGCAAACGGTCTTTGAGTTCTTCAAACAGTTCGGTAACGCTCATGACCGAGCCTTCTTGGTCGTCTTCGATCTTCGAGCATACGAAATACGCCTGCTTGCCCGCCGCCGTTTCCGTTTTAATATATTCCAACATATCGTCGTACTTGCTTTCGGGAATGATCGCCGTCGTAATTTCCTGGCGTTCCTTGGGCTTGTCCGTGATCGTCGTTACGTCGAGATCGCCGTAAAAAATCAACGACAACGTACGTGGAATGGGCGTCGCGCTCATAACGAGCGTATCCGTTCCGAGCCCCTTTTCCGCCAACGCGTTCCGTTGCGCCACACCGAAACGATGCTGCTCGTCGCAAACGATAAACCCGAGCGACGGGATCTCCACGTCGCCTTGCAAAATCGCGTGCGTTCCGCAAAGAATATCGATTTCCCCCGCTTTCAAACGCGCCTTCAATTCCCGTTTCTCTTTCGCCGTCATACCGCCCGCCAAATACCCGATTTGGTATTCTGGGAAATACCGCTGCAATACCGCGTAGTTTTGCGCCGCCAATACTTCCGTCGGAGAAAGATACGCCGCCGTAAACCCGCTTTTGACCGCCATGAAAATCCCGCAGAGCGCGACCGCCGTTTTCCCGCTGCCAACGTCCCCTTGCAACAAGCGGTTCATGCGCGTGGGCGCGTACAAATTCTCAAAAATCTCGTTAACCGCGTGCTTTTGCCCGTTCGTGAACGTAAACCCGAACCGCTCGGAAAACGCTTTCACTTCCGAAGCGGAAACCGTATAATTATGCAACCGCACGTCTTCCTTTCCGCCTTTGATGAGTTTGAACGCGGAAATGAGCGTAAAAAATTCTTCCAAAGCAATCCGTTCCGAAGCTTGATTTTTCCCGTCTTCGGTCTGCGGATTATGCACTTCGTAAAACGCCCGCTCCAAGGACGGGAGTTCGTATTTTTTTACAATCTGCCAAGGGATCACCCCCGACAAATCCACCTTTTGCAAGCCTTCCCGCACCGCGTCGCGGACGATTTTTTGGCTCAATCCGCCCTTTAAGGAGTACACGGGCACAATCCCTTTCAAGCGGTAATTTTTGTCGAGCGGTTCAAACGTGGGGTTGACGATGGTTACTTGTCCGAATTTGTTTTGAATTCTGCCGTAGAACAGGTATTCCCCCGCTTTCAGCTTTTGCGCGACGTAGGGCTGATTAAACCAAATCGCCGTGAACGGAAACCCGTCCTGCGCACAAAACGCCCGCACCATTTTCCGACGACTACCGTAGTTTACGGGCGCAAGCCGCGTTACTTCGCAGGCAATCAACGCCATATCGTTATGATACAGCGTTTTAACGGATACGCGCTTGGTTAGATCGAGATAGGCGCGCGGATAAAACCGCACGAGATCTTCCACTTCGTAAATCCCCAATTTATTAAAATCTTTTTCGCGCTTCTCCCCAATAGAGCGTAACGCCGAAAGTTTCATACCCTACCGCCTGCCGTAAATTTTATGCAAAAGGAGCGAGAGTTTATCCCCCGCCCCCGAATTTCAGTATTTCGTATTGTTTGTATAAATATACAATTATTCCAAAGAAAGTATATAATAATACACAGCTTGACCGCCGTTATGGAAATCCACGTCGCAATCGGGGTATTTTTCCATGATCGCGTCGCAGAGCGCCTGCGCGTCTTCTTCCTTAACGTCTTCGCCGTAGTACAGCGTAATGACTTGATGGAAGTCTTCTTTCATACGCCCGATGAGCTTCATCACCGTTTCTTCCAAGGAGTGCGATTTCGCCAAAATCTTCTTGTCGTCCAAGCCGATGATATCGCCTTCCTTGATCGAGAAGCCGTTGAGCGACGTATTTCTTACCGCATACGTTACTTGTCCGACTTTGACATTGTCGAGCGCATGGATCATATTCGTCTTGTTTTCTTCCGCGCTGACTTCGGGATTAAATTCCAAAGCCGCCGCGAAGCCTTGCGGCACGTTCTTGGTCGGAATGACGTGCAATTTCTTATCTTCCACGAGATTTCTCGCTTGTTCCGCCGCAAGAATGATGTTTTTATTATTCGGGAACACGAAAATATGTTCTGCATTGATCTTTTTCGCCGCGTCCGCGATATCGCTTGCAGACGGGTTCATCGTTTGCCCGCCTTCAATAATACGGTCCACCGACAAATCCTTGAAAATTTCGGAAAGCCCCGCGCCCGTACAAATGGCAAGCATACCCATTTCTTTCTTTTCCGCTTCCAATTTCGCTTTGAGCTGGCGGTTTTGCTCCAACATATTTTCGATCTTCGGACGTTCCAACTCCCCAAGCTCCAACGCGTACGACAAAGCCTTACCCGGTTGGTTGGTATGCACGTGCACTTTGACGAGTTCGAGATCCCCGATACAAATTACGCTATCCCCAATCGCCATCAAGCGTTCGCGCAAACGGTCGATCGCCGAAAGCGTCGTGCTCTTTTTCATATTAATAATAAAGAATTCCGTACAGTACGCGAATTGGATTTCCCCGAGATCCATCGAGAGAATGTTCGAGTTGTCCCCGAATTCCGATTCGTTTTCCGCAGGTTCGGTTTCGACAACGCTCTCCACGATTTCTTCGCCCGTAAGCGCCGCCAAGAATCCTTTGACGATGGTCATAAGCCCTACGCCGCCGGAGTCGACTACGCCTGCTTTTTTCAAAACGGGCAACAGTTCGGGCGTGAGCGCAAGCGCGCGTTCCCCTTCTTTGATCACGTCAGTTAAGAATTCTTCAAACTGTTTCTTTTTCGAAGCGACTTTGCCTGCATATTCGCTCATCATGCGGATTACGGTCAAAATCGTACCTTCTTTTGGCACGGATACCGCGCCGTAAGCAATTTTCGTGCCCGATTCCAAAGCTTTCGCAAACGTTTTCGTATCCACGTCGTTTTCTACTTTGCGGAGTACGGTGCACATACCTTTAAGTATTTGCGAAAGAATAACGCCGGAATTCCCCCGCGCGCCTTTCAACGCGCCTTTGGACAAACTGTCGCAAACTTCGCTGAAGGCATTCGACGGACAAGCCGTCAATTCTTTTACTGCCGATTGCATGGTTAGCGACATATTCGTACCCGTGTCGCCGTCGGGAACGGGGAACACGTTGAGTGCGTCCACCTTCGCCCGATTGAGCTCAAGCTGTTTTGCGCCGACTAAAATCATTTTACGAAACTCGGTGCTAGTTATCGTTTTATGCATTATGAATGCTCCTTATTTTTAATGATAAACGTACGTATGATCACGAACAAAAAAGAACGTACGCAAAAAAGCGCAGCGGGTAGTCCCGATTGCGCTGGAAAACTACAATTTTACTCCGATAACGTTGACGTTTACGGTATTGACGATCATACCCGTAAAAGCTTCCACTTTATATTTGATGGCTTCTTTTAAGGATTCCGCTACGGCGCTGATATTAACGCCGTATTTGATAATGACGTATACGTCTACGTAAATTCTGTTTCCCGAAGTCGTGATTTTAATTCCACGCCCGCCCGTATCTTTTTTCAAGAGTAAAGCAAGGCTGTCGGTAAAACGACGGGAAACCATTTCCACGATACCGTACGATTCTTGCGCGGTATACGAAGCGACCTTGGCGATCGCAAGGTCTGAAATGGAAATTTTGCCATAAGCATTGTTGGTGTTTACTGACATAATCTTTCTCCAAGTCCTTTCTCATTGTACACTATTTCCGCTCATTTGGCAAGTACTTTTTCAAAAAAAACGGATTTTTTTTATTTTTTCTCTTTTTTTGACGTATTTTTAATTGCTTTTTCTTTCGATAAATGATATATTATTTATGCTTGTTTTTCATGCAAGCGTTTTTGCGCGGTGAAAAAAGCGGCGTTTGGAGTATCCGAACGTTTGATTACGGCAAAATTATTCCCAAAATTCGGAGGTGTTAATATGTCTAGAGTATGCAATATTTGCGGTAAGGGTCAATTGAGCGGCAACAACGTCAGCCACTCCAACCGTAAAACGAGAAGAACGTTTAAAGTAAACGTACAAAAAATTTCCTACGTAGAAGACGGTAAGGAAATGAACGGTTACGTTTGCGCAAGATGCATTAAAACGTTGAAGAAAGCGGACTAATTCCCCTTTCACGCGTTCGCGCGCGTTCCTAAATTAAAGAATGTAAAAGCAAATCCCCGCGAAAAAACGGGGATTTTTGCTTGTGTTTTGCTTTTGTTGTTTCTTTTGTTTCGGCTCTATCTCGCTTGCAGGTGGGATAGAGCCTTTCGTTTCCGTTACGCGTTCTTTAACGCCGCGATCATTTCCGCGCGGTTTTCCGCCTTGAATACGGCGCTACCCGCGACAATCACGTTCGCGCCCGCCGCCTTGATCTCCGCAACGTTTTCCGCCGTTACGCCGCCGTCGATCTCCAAATCGATATCCTTGCCGCTCTCGTCGATGATCGCGCGGATTTCACGCAATTTATCCAGCGCAGACGGAATAAATTTTTGCCCGCCGAAGCCGGGGAATACGCTCATCACCAGCACCATATCGCAAAGCAAAATCACGTCCTTGATTTTTTCCACAGGCGTATCGGGATTGATGACCGCGCCGCATTTTACGCCCGTCGATTTGATGAGCTCTAATACTTCCTTTAAGTTGTCCTGACAAGCTTCCCAATGCACGGTGATAATATCCGCGCCCGCTTTTGCGAACCGTTCGACGTATTTTTCGGGATGCACGATCATCAAATGACAATCCAGGGGCAAAGACGTTACTTTCCGAATATCTTCCACCATCTTAATCCCGAACGTAATGTTGTTCACGAATACCCCGTCCATGACGTCGCAATGCACGACGTCCGCGCCGTTTACTTCTAACGAACGGACTTCATCGCCCATTTTCGAAAAATCCGCCGAAAGGATAGACGGAGCAATTTTAACCGTTTTCATATGTATATTCTCCTTCTGAAACGCTTTGCGTTTCTTTTTTATTCCCAAAAACGTGATATTTAAAGATCGAAACGATATTCGCCCCGAGCTCGAATACGTACGTCAGCGTAGCAAACAACGCCGCGTGCGTCAGAATATTAAACAAAATCGTAAGCGCCGTGGGCGGGAGCATCAAGAACCGCACGAGCTTTAAATTCCGAATACGGAAGATAAACGCAAAGCTTGCCAACCCGACTACGCAAAGCAGATCGAGCGGTTGCGCGTCGCCCAAAATCCAAAGGTTGACGATAAAATACGACGAGAGCGTCGCTGTAGACAAGCCCACCGACCACCAAATCGAAGCCGTTTTATCCTTGCGCTCGTAGATCAAAAACACCGTCGAACGGATCAATCCGATCGCAAGCCCGACCATCGCGAAAAACTGTTCGGTGAAAAAGTACCCCGCGATCAAAAACAAACAACACAACCATTGAAAGAACAAATAGTTGCTCTTTTTTTTCACGAAATAGGACGTAACCACACAAACGAGCGCGATAAACGTCATAATTAGCGATAACGTATAATTGTACATTGCTCTATTCCTACGCCTTTTCTTCTAAATAGCTTGCGCGGAGTTGCCCGCACGCGCCGCCGATATCCGAGCCGATTTGCCGCCGCAACGTCGCCGACAATCCGCCCTTTTCCAGCAGCCCCAAAAACCGATACGCTTCCTTGTCCGCCGTCGCTTTCAAATCCCGTTCCTTGACTTCGTTCAAGCGGATCAAATTCACGTGGCACGGCTTGCCTTTGAGCAGCGAAATCAAAGCTCTTGCATGCGCTTCGTCGCAGTTCTCGCCCGCAATGAGCGTATACTCGAAATAATATCTTCTGCCTGTCTTTTTAAAATAATACTCGCACGCTTTCAAAATCTCCGCGATCTTATACGCTTTTGCAACGGGCATAACCCGCGCGCGGTCTTCGTCCGTCGTCGCGTGTAAGGACACCGTCAAATTCAACGGAATCCCTTCTTCCGCGAGCGCGTACATCTTCGGCACGATCCCGCAAGTGGACAGGGAAATGTTTCGCGCGCTGATATGCAGCCCCGTTTCCGAAGTAACGCTGCGCAAGAACTTCAACACTTCGTCGTAGTTATCGAGCGGTTCGCCGCTTCCCATCAATACGACGTTGGTAACGGCGCGCGCTTCCGCGCCCTTGCCCGCCGCGTCCGCTTTATGCAGCGCGTTCACCGCAAGGATCTGCGCAAGAATCTCCCCCGCGCTTAAATTACGGATCAAGCCGTTCAACGTCGAAGCGCAAAACGCGCAACCCATACGACAACCGATCTGCGTGGAAACGCATTGCGTATACCCGTATTTATATTTCATCAACACGCCTTCAACCAAATGCCCGTCCGCGTACTCGAACAAGTATTTCTCCGTTCCGTCCGAAGCGTAAAAGATCTCTTTGATTTTCAACGGCGCGTCTTCGTATTCTTCGCAAATCCGCGCTTTAAACTCCTTGGAAAGGGACGTGATTTCCGTAATCGCTTTGCCCTGCATTAAGCCTTCGTATAGCTGTTTCGCTCGGAATTTCTTCTCGCCCAACCCGAGTACGTACGTTTCCAACTCCGCAAAGGAAAGGTCTTGCAAAATCTTTTTCATACTTCCCTACCTTTGACGAGCTTACACACGTAAAACCCTGCGCCGAACGCTCGGTCGGGCAGGAACTGCAACCCGTACTTTTTCCGATCGTGCGGAAGCGGGCTTTCGAGCTGTTCCACCGTAAACTCCCGATGATTTTTTAAAAACGCTTGGACGATCCCGTCGTTTTCCCGCTCGAACAGCGAACAGGTGGAATAGTACAACGCGCCGCCCGTTTTCACGTACCGACAGCACGTTTCCAAAATCGCCCGCTGCGCCTTTGCCAAGCCCTGAAAATCCGCTTCTTTGCGGAACAGCTTGATATCGGGGTTTTCGCTGACCGTACCGAATCCCGAACAGGGCGCGTCGCAAAGCACGCCGTCGAACGCTTCTTCGTATGCGGGATCGAATACCGAGCTGTCCTTTTGCAATTCGGTTACGTTGGTAACGCCCATACGCTCCTTATACTGCCGAATGAGCTCTACGCGGTGCGCGTGCAATTCAAAGGATGTAACGTTCTTGCATTTTTGCGCGAGCAACACAGACTTCCCGCCCGGAGCGGCGCATGCGTCAAGCAAGTTTTCGCAAGCGGCTACGCAATCGCAAATGGCGATACTGCCCACCGATTGAAAGGTATAATTTCCGTCGTCAAACCCGTCGTCGCGCACAAAGCTCTCAAAAATATAGGTATGCGGGAACGGCGTATCTTTATGCGGTTTGGATAAATATTGTGCTTCGTCTTTGACAAAACGAACGCTGACTCCGCCCGATTTTGCAGTTGCGATTTCTTCCGCCCGCGTTCCGTATTCCTGTTTCAGCCAACGGTACGCATACGCGGGATAAGAATTTTTGACCGCCGCCCGCTCCGTTTCGTCTGGAATTTGCTCGACCGCCGCGTCGGTGGCTTCGCGGTCGAACCGACGTAAGAACGCGTTTACGAACCCGCTCACGCCCGTTTTCCCAAGCTTCTTACAAAGCCCGACGGCGCAATCGGTAACCATATACCGTTGCTTGTCCATATACAGCAACATATACAGCGAAATTTTCAAAATCGTACGCACGGCGAGCTTGGGCGCTTTGGGCGCGTAACGCCGAATACAAAAATCGAAATACCCGTCGTTTTCCAATACGCCGTAAACGATTTTTACCGTCCGCGAACGGTACTGTTCTTCAATATACGTATCCGCAATCGCCTGCTTGACGTGCGCCCCGTCGGAATACACTTTCGTCAGGATCAAAAAGGGATCGTAAACGGGATTACTCAACATGTAAACACCTGCCCTTTACGAGCCTTTCTGCCGTTCAAAAAATCCCCGCCCGACATGCGTTTCCCGCCCGCAGGCTGGACTTCCGTGAGTTTTACCGCGCCGTCGCCGCATTTGACGAGCAAGCCCCGTTTGGGCGTTTCCGTCAGGACTTCCCCGATCTTCGCCGCCGCATATTCCGCCTGTTCCGCTTGCGTAAGTACGACCCTTTCCGCCCGCCAAACGTTGAGTATATTCCCGTCCAACGCCGTATACGCCACGGGAGCGGGATTCATCGCGCGCACCAAATCCACGAGCTCTTTTGCCGTCAAACGGAAATCGAGCTTTGCCGCTTCTTTTTGAATTTTCCGCACTACGCCGATATTTTCCGTACCTTGCGGGGTCAGTTCGTAGTTCCCACTTTCTAAAAGCACTAGCGCCTTGATCAGCAATTCCGCGCCGATTGTGGACAGCCGCTCGGACAGCTCCCCGTACGTTTCCGTTTCCCCGATCGCCGTCCGTTCCACGCACAAAACGTCTCCGCAGTCCAAGCCGAGTTCGGTTTTCATAATGCTCACGCCCGTGATTTCTTCCCCCGCCAAAATACAGCTTTGAATGGGCGAAGCGCCACGGTACTTCGGCAACAGTCCCGCGTGAATATTCCAAACTCCACCCGGGAAACAATCGAGCACCGCTTGGGTCAAAATTTGTCCGTACGCGCAAGTAATCAACAACTCCCCGCCGAGCGCGCGGACTTCGTCTACTGCGTCGCGGATTTTTTCGGGTTGCAGCACGGGCAAACCGTAAGAAAGCGCCGTCGTCTTTACGGGCGTCGGGGTCAAAATGCCTTTCCGACCCTGCGGTTTATCCGCTTGCGTAATCACGCCCACGACGTCATAACCGCTCTCTATCAATTTTTTCAAGGGCTTCACCGCAAACTCCGGCGCGCCTGCAAATACGATCTTCATAACTCTCCGTTTACGCCTTTTCAATCAGCGTCGCTTTGTCGATATACAATACGCCGTCCAAATGATCCAATTCGTGGCAAATCGCTCGCGCGAAAAAGCCCTTTGCCTGTAAAAGCTGCTTTTCGCCGTAACGGTCCTGATACGCGACCTTGACTTTCATCGGACGGGAAACAATCCCGCTTTTGCCCCGAACGGACAAACAGCCTTCCCAGCCCGATTGCTCGCCTTTTTGCGAGAGAATGACGGGGTTGATAAACTCGAAATACCCGTCTTCGACGTCCACGACCGCTACCCGCCGCAATACGCCGACTTGGGGGGCTGCAAGCCCCGCCCCGTCTTCCTTTTTTACCGTTTCCTTCATATCGTCCAAAAGCGCCCACAATTTCTCGTCGAACGCTTCCACAGGAAAGCATTTTTGCCGTAATACGTCGTCGCCGACTTGCACAACGTTTCTTATTGCCATGTTCTTTTCTCCTTTTAACTTAAATTCGACGGATTTTCTTCCACCGAAACGAGCGTATCCCGCGTTCGGGCTGCCGCGCAAATCTCATAGATCTCGGGCAATACCGACGTATCCGAAAGCCGCATCAAAATTTGATATCGGAATTTGTTTTGAATCCGCTTGATCGGCGAACGCATCTTGTTGAAAAACAGGAATTTTTCGGGATTATCGGTATACAACTTTTCTAATCCCACGTACGCTTCCCGCAACGCTTCGATACACTTTTTATCGTCTTCCCCCGAAACCAATACCCGCACGATCTTGGAAAACGGCGGGAACGCCGTCGCCGCGCGCAGGGAAATTTCGTTCTCGTAAAACCCTTCGTAATCGTATCGAATCGCAAACCCCAACACGTCGTTTTCAGGGTCGAACGTTTGCAATACGACTTTGCCCTTTTCTTCCGCTCGCCCACTTCTTCCCGCAACCTGCGTCAATAGCTGGAACGTCCGTTCCCCGCTCCTATAATCGGAAAAATGCAAGCTCATATCCGCGTCCAAAATCCCCACGAGCGTTACCGACGGGAAGTCGTGTCCTTTCGCGATCATTTGCGTCCCGACGAGTATATCCGCCTTGTGTTCGGCAAAGGTTTTTAAAATTTTATAATGCCCTTCTTTCCCGCTCGTCGTGTCGTTGTCCATGCGCAAAATCCGCGCCGTGGGATAGAGCTTTTGCAGCTCGCTAACGATCCGCTGCGTACCCGTGCCCGCGTACGAGAGTTTGACTCCGCCGCAGTCGGGACAAGCGGAAAGCATATTGTATTTCGTGCCGCAATAGTGGCATTTCAAGCAGTTATCGTCGCGGTGATAGGTCAACGAAACGTCGCAGGATTGGCATTTTGCGACGTATCCGCATTCCTTGCAAATGACCGTTTGCGAATACCCGCGTCGATTCAAAAACAGGATCGCCTGTTTCCCTTCCGCAAGACAGTTTGCAAGTTCTTCTTTGAGCGCTGCGGAAAACGCGGAATTGTTCCCGCGACGGACTTCCCGTCGCATATCCGCGATCAGAATTTCAGGCAAAGGATGGCGGTTGATCCGATTGGGCAAACAAATGAGCGAAAACTCCCCTTCTTTTGCGCGACGGTAAGTATCCACCGACGGAGTCGCGCTGCCCAGCACCAATTTACAACCGTTCTTTTTCGCCCGCAATAGCGCGACGTCAAAGGTATTGTAGCGCGGCGCAGTTTCGCTTGCGTAGCTTGTATCGTGTTCTTCGTCGATAATGATGACGCCCAAGTTTTCCAGCGGCGCAAAGATCGCGCTACGCGCCCCGATCGCAATTTTCGCTTCGCCCGAGCGCAAACGCCACCACTCGTCAAACCGCTCGCCCGCGGAAAGTCCGCTGTGCAAAATCGCCGCGTTTTTCCCGAACCGAGCGCGGAGCTGCGCCAGCATTTGTGGTGTTAAAGAAATTTCAGGCACGAGAAAAATGGAGCTTTGCCCTTTCGCCAAGCGTTCGGCAATCAACGTCAAATAGATCTCCGTTTTGCCGCTGCCCGTAACCCCGTGAATGAGCTGCACCGTGCGCTCGTCCTGATCGACGGTTTTGACCGCGCGGTCTTGATCGGGCGTGAGCGTTCTTTCCACGCGTTCCCCGTCCACCGCTTTGTACGGATCGCGTAAAATCTGTTCTTTGGTAACGCGGATATACCCCTTTTTCTCCAACGCCGCAACCGAGCCAGCGAACAACGTATTCAAATACGCGCAGTCCGTTTTCCCGTTTTCCGCGAGATATTCCGCCGCGCCGCGTTGGTTTTTCGCCGTTTTCCCAAACTGCATTTCGGAAATGGGCAGGGTCAATTCCGCGTAATTTCTCGTCAGCTCCCGCACCTTGCCCGTCCGCATTTCCGCGGGCAAAAATAACCGCAATACCAGCGCTTTGGGAACGCGATAGCGCGCCGTCAGCTTTTCCGCAAGCGACAAACACTCGGCGTTGAGCGCAGGGAGCTCGTCGGGGCATTTCGAGATTTTTTTGAGTTTTTCCATCGGGCAATCGGAAGTTTCTTTCACCCGCATGACAAACCCGGGCACGGTCTTCCCGCCAAAGGGCGCGCGAACGCGACTGCCGACGACCGTATCTTCGTCGCAGAGATAATCGTATATTCTGTCCGTTTCGCCCGAAGCGATGTCCACGATGACTTCCGCAATCATATCCTACGTTCCCTTACGATGAAAAACGCCCCGAAAAATCGAGGCAGTTGTTTCAGTCTTTCGCGATGACTACTTTGCCGCCCGCAATGTCCTTGCAAGCCGTCAACAATTCCTTGTCTTTCCCCGTCGAATCGTGCTCGCCGAGATTTCTTTCCGTTTCGATGATCTGACGCGCGCGTTTCGCCGCGATCGTGCAAAGCGCGTAACGGCTGATCGGTTCTTCTTCCGTGCCGAGTTTTCTGATCATTACGTCTACCGAAGGTTCGTTAATCATATATGTGTTCTCCTTTCCGTGATATAGTTTTCTTTTTTTATTTCCGATACGCGCCGTCGAGAATAGCTTCCACTTCCCCGATCGCCCGTTCTAGGTCGTCGTTGACGATCACGTAATCGTATTTGTCCTGTTGCGCCAGCTCGAACGAAAGCCGAGCCAACCGATTCTCTATTTCCGCTTCCGTTTCCGAGCCCCGTCCCTTCAAACGGTTTTCCAATTCTTCCACCGACGGCGGAACGATCATGACCAGCGCCGTTTCGGGGAATTTCTCTTTCACCCGCAACGCCCCGACGACGTCGATTTCCAAAATCACCGATTTGGTTTTCAGCGTTTCTTCCACGAACGATTTCGGCGTGCCGTAGTAGTTCCCGAAATGCTCGTCATATTCCAAAAAGTCGTCGTTTTCCAAACGCGTAGTAAATTCTTCTTTGGTCAGGAAAAAGTATTCCTTGCCGTGCGTTTCGCCGCTCCGCGGCGCGCGCGTCGTGCAGGAAACGGATTCCACTACGTCCGCCCGCCGCCCAATCAGCGTTTTTACGATCGTGCCTTTCCCGACCCCCGACGGACCGGATACCGCCATCAAAAGGTGTTTCATACGTTACTCTCTTATTCCAAATTCTGTACTTGTTCGCGGATCTTTTCGATTTCGTTTTTCAGCGCCAAGCCCGCGCGGGTGATCGTTACGTCGTTGCTCTTGGAGCAAGTCGTGTTCGCTTCGCGGTTGAATTCCTGTACAAGAAAATCCAACTTCCTGCCCACGATCCCTTCCTTTGCAATGCTGCGGAATTGTTCGATATGCGAACGCAATCTCGTCAATTCTTCGTCAATGTTGCTCTTATCCGCAAAAATCGCCGCTTCCGTGAGCAGCCTGTTCTCGTCGGGCTGCGCTTCGGCAAGATACTCGCGAATGCGCGTTTCCAGCTTCTCGCGGTGCTCTTTGGCAACCATCGGCGCGCGCTCGGAAATTTCCCCGACCAAATCTTCGATCGTCTGCATTCTCGCAAGCATATCTTCTTGGAGTTTCTTCCCTTCCACCGCCCGCATTTCGTTGAGCTTATCGAGCGCGGCGTTGAGCGCTTTGTCGAGCGCGTTAACGAGCTCATCGTCCAAGCTTTGCGAATCTTCCTGTTTCAAGACTTCGGGATAACGGAGCACCGACGTCAGCGTTACGTCGTCGGGGAGTTCGGGAAACGCTTCTTTCAAGCGTTTTGCCGCCGCCACGTAGGAAGCAGCCAACGCTTCGTCCACCGTCAGCGCGGTCGGGCGTTCGCGTTTGTCCTTGAACGACACGAACACATCCGCGTGTCCCCTTGTCAACTTCTTGCGTATCGTCGTGCGAACGACTTCTTCATACGCCGCGAATACGCGGGGCGCTTTGATAGAAACGTCCAAATACCGATTGTTGACCGTCTTGATTTCGCAAGTCAGCTCCAACCCGTTTTCCGCATATTCTCCTTTTCCGTAACCCGTCATGCTTAACATAAGCCGTTTCGTCCTTTTCCACGTTGTTCGGCTACGTAGACCGTAGCGACATCATTATAGCAAAAATTTTGATAAATTTCAAGCAGTATTATCCGTTTTTCCGTCTTTTTTATATTTTTTTATAAAAAAATACCCCGCGCGCGAGCGTAGGGTATCTTCGTCTACCGTTTTTCTTTTAAAACTTCTTTTTCCGAGCGGCAATTGCGATCGCCGCACACAACTCCCAATCCTTTTTATTTGCACATAAGTACGCGATCTGTACGATCGACACAATCACCAAGCCGAGCACCGCCGCGCCGAATATAAACACCCCTTGTTTATTCACGGTCATTACGTCCGACAGTTCCTGAATCACTAGCGCGGGAGCAAGCGTTATGCAGACCAAGAAAATTGCTCCAATTAACAGTATAGAACGAATTTGCACACCTATGGAAGTACTCTTTATGCCCGTTCTCGTCAACGGCGCGGAAAGAATGCCGTTGCAGTCCCGAATCATTTTTTCGCTTTTGTCCTCTTGTATGTATGAAACGATAACGTAGATGATCGCACCTACCACCATCACCGCGCTGAAAGTGCAGCATAAAAACACAGCGGACAGAATGTATACGTTTTCTTGTTCTACAGCATATAACAGGCTTTCCTTTCCGTCTTGGATACGGTCTATCGTCAAATCGTACATGCTGACCCCAAAACCGTCTATCCCAAGCAAATTCCCGAGCGGACTAAACATAGCGATCAGGCAAATCGCGACAAGCAACGCGCCCCAAATATTCTGCAAAAGCTGAAATGTTTTAGAAACTCGCACCAATCTTTCCACCCTTTCTTTGCGATCGTCCGCCTTATCTTCCGTAACCGCTTCTTGCGTTTTCACGTTGAAAAGCCCGTCTTCCTTCGGCTTTTCTTCCGACGCAAACGGATCGGTATTCGCCGCGGGTTCACGATCGCTTTTCACCGATTCCATAAACAGGATTTGATTGATCAAGCGTTCGCGTTTTCGGAACGTACGGTCGCTCAACATTAAAAAGATAATCGCGAATAAAAAGGTGATTAGCGTTAACACCCCTAAAGCAGCATAAATCATTCCAAGCCGTTTCAACCGTTTTACGTCGGGGCGCTTTTTAATCTCGGCAATCATTTTCTTTTGTTCTTCGTAAGTG
>JAFVRU010000031.1 GCA_017504065.1 Clostridia bacterium | reverse complement strand
CAATTCTTCTATATTCATACTGTTTTCCTTGCTATTCTTCCGTTTTTCAGTAGTATGTCTAACATAGGTATTACGCCTGACATACTAATTTTCTAAATGCTTGGCAATCTCGTCCAACACCGTCGCTTGCGGGGAAAGACGGAGATGATTTTCCATACGTTTAAAGAACGTAAGCTGTCTTTTCGCGTAATTTCGGGTATTCTTTTTAATCCATTCCTTGATTTCTTCTTGCGACAAGCCTTGTTCCCAACCGTCGAGCAGTTCTTTGTACCCGATCCCCTGCATACATTGCGCGGATTTGGGTACGCCTGCGCTTTGCAAAGAACGCACTTCGTTTTCTAAACCGTTTGCAAACATTTGCTCCACGCGCAAGTTAATTCGATCGTATAAGGTTTCTCTCGGGTAATCCATAGACACCGCCAAGAAATCAAAGCGCGGAATCGGCTGGTCCTGTTGCAAAGATTTTGCTTTTCCCGTTACGTCGTAGATCTCCAAAGCGCGAATGACCCGTTTTACGTCGTTCGGATGCAATTTTTCCGCGCTTTCAGGGTCTTTTTCCCGTAAAATTCCGTGCAAATGCTCCAATCCGTATTCTTGCACAATCCGTTCGTATTCCGCGCGAATTTCTTCGTTTGCGCCAACGTTTCCGTATTGGTTTTTATACAAAATTGCGTTGATATAAAATCCTGTTCCGCCACAAATAATCGGAGTTTTCCCTTGCTCCAACAAGCTTTCTACGATGGGCAGCGCCATAGCTTCGTAATCGCTCACGGAAAAATTTTCTTGCGGCGATACGACGTCAATCAAATGGTGTGGAATACCTTGCCGTTCGTCTATATCGGGTTTTGCCGTCCCGATATCCAAACCGCGGTATACGAGCATGGAGTCCGCCGAAACGATTTCCCCGTTAAAACGTTTTGCGCAAGCAATCGAAAGCGACGTTTTCCCCGAAGCCGTTGCGCCGCAAATTACAAGTACTTTTGCCATCAAACGATCCTCTTGAACATCTTTTCCAATTCCGTCTTGGTCATCGTAACCACTACGGGTCTACCGTGCGGGCATTTCAACGTCATATCGCCGTCCATGAGCGCAAACAACGCGTCGATTTCTTCTTTCGTTAAATCCATACCGCCTTTTACAGCAGCTTTGCAAGCCGCCGTCGCAAGCTTGTCTTTTAACAAATCTTCCAACTTAATCGCGCGATACCCGTTGATATCGCTCAAAAACTCGTTGAAAAACGCGGCAAGATCGATCGTTTGCAAATCCAAAGGTACTGCCGTGATTTTGAAACGGTTGTTTTCCGCTTCTTCCAAGTCAAAGCCGATGTCGAGCAAATCCTGCATTCTTTCACGCATAAACTCGCCTTCGTATACGTTCAAATGCAATTCATAGGGCATGAGCATCGGTTGCTTGGACACGGAGCGGTTTTGCATCTTTTCTTTTAAGCGGTTAAAAATCAACCGTCCGTGCGCGGCGTGCTGATCGATGATATACACTTTATCCTTGCGTTCGTACATTAAATAGGTATTGAACAGCTTACCAACGTACGTACAAGTGGAAATATCGATCCGATTTTGCTGAATCTTTTCCGAAAGAACTTCCAAAAGCTTTTTGTTTTCTTCAAACACGTCCACTTTTTTCTTTTCCGTCTTGGGCGTTTCCACCGCGGAATCGTTTAAACGCAGCATAGGCT
>JAFVRU010000030.1 GCA_017504065.1 Clostridia bacterium | reverse complement strand
TATTATAATTATAACACATTATAATATATTTTTCAAGTGTTTTCAAATTTTTTATTTAGGCAGAAAATAAAACAGTGCCCATAAGCAAAATACTTATAGGCCTAATACTAGTGGTGATCCGTACGGGTATCTGCCGTTTCTCGCAAGCGAGAGCTCTCGGCAGGGCGTCGTCGCTTTCGCTCCTCGCGCGAACCCGATGCGTTCAAGTCAATCCGTACGGGCACAGCAAAAAAGCACACCGAGAATGGTGTGCTTTTTGCTGGTGACCCGTACGGGAATCGAACCCATGTTACCACCGTGAGAGGGTGGTGTCTTAACCGCTTGACCAACGGGCCGTTTCATGTGCTTTTGTAGTATAGCACATTTTGAAAGGAATATCAACTGTTTTTTTGCGGCGTAGAAAAATTTTTTCCAAAAACTTGCGCCACAGCGTTTAGCTTGCACTATGTTCCGCGTTTAACCGCTTTTGGTATTCCTTCGGCGGTATCCCCGTTTGCTTTTTGAAAAATCGGCAGAAATAGGGCACGCAGTCGAAATTCAGCTCGTCCGCGATCTGCGCGATCGATTTCTTGGATTGCTTCAACAACCGCTTCGCCGCTTGCAGCTTCTTTTCCGTGATATAGCCGATTACCGTCTTGCCCGTCGCAAGCTTGAACTCCTTACAAAGCGTCGAACGGTTGGTTCGGAACAAAAACGCCAACTCGTCGATCGTAATTCGTTCCAAATAATTGTTGTCTACGTATTTGACGATTTCGCTGATTTGAAAATCTACGTCGTCGTTCTCGTCCGCGCTTTCAAAAAACTCGTATTTGCGGATCAAGCCGATTAAGAAGGATTCCAAAAGGGAACGGAGCATTTGTTCGCTCCCGAACATTTGCTTTTTCTTCTTTTCCATATCGTACACAGGTACGTTATAGGGCGGAGCGAATACGTTTCGCCCTTCCCGAACGATTTCCGCCAAATGCTTGATTTCCGATTCGTCTAGCCGAACGGGCTTTTTCGCGAACGCGCGGAGCTTGTCCGAAAAACACTCGAACCCGATAATCACGACGGAAGTTTCGCTCGCGTTCGGGCAATTCAAGGAATGCACGTTATTCGCGCCGTGTATGAGCATTTCGTTCTTCGACAAAACTCCGTCGTACCCGTCGGAACGCACGAAAATTTCCCCGCTATTGACGAAAATTAATTCACAAAACGGGTGTTTGTCGTCCTTCGTGCCATAGTCCTGCGGGAACTCGAAAAAGTGCACGTTTGCAATTTTGGTAACGAGAAGCACGTTCTCGATCGGCTGTAATTTAAAATCCATACCCAAATTATACTCCGCCGCAAAAAGTTTGTCAAGCAAAAAGAAAATATCATAAAAGAATTTACGATAAGATAATATTTATTGATGATTTTCTAATGACATTTGAAAGAATATGCGTTATAATAGGATTACAAAATTACTATAAGGAGCGTATGTATATATGCAAAGAGTATGTATCCCTGATTGGGAGTATCAAGAAAGAATTCAAAAGGCGGCGAAATTGGTGCAAGAAAAAGGGCTTGACGCGATGCTTGTCGTATCGACGGAAAGCGACTATGCAAACGCGAGATATTTCTCGGGCTTTTGGCCCTTGTTCGAAAGAGCGGGCGTTTTGATCGGCGCGAGCGGCAAAGCAGTACTTCTCGTAGGTCCTGAATCTGCAATTTTCGCAAAGGATTTCGGGAAAATCGATAAGGTTATGGTTTTGAAAGAATTCCGTGAATCTGCTGACCCTGCATATCCCGAACTTGTTCCCGACACCTTTAAAATGGCGTTCGATTACGTTGGAGCAACGGGTGAAAACTTAAAGATCGGTTTGGGTAGCTACGTAGAATGCACGTTGCCCATTATGGAAGGCTTGAAAGACACCTTCCCCAAAGCGGAAATCAGCATTTGCAGCGACATTATGGTAGCGCTTCGTTCGATCAAGAGCGAAAACGAACTCGCTTGTATCAGAGAAGGTTTCAGAATCGTAGAACTTGCAACGGACGAAGTTGTCAAGGCGTTGAAGCCGGGCGTAACCGAATTGCAAATGGTCGGTATCGCGCAAAGAGTCATTTATGAAAACGGCGCGGAATACGAAGGGCTTCCCATGTACGTATTCAGCGAATCTTCCACGCGTCACGCAATCAGTCGTTCGACCTACAAAACGATCGGTAAGAACGATATCGTGCAGCTCAACCTTTCGGCGAAGATCGACGGGTATTCTCCTGCAATCGGGCTTCCCGTATTCATGGGCAAAGCGGAAGGCGAAAAGAAAGAACTCGTAGATTTCTGCTTGAAGATGCACAACTGGACGACGGAAAACTTGAAAGCTGGCATGAAAGCGGACGTAGTGCCCAAGAAATTCTTGCAAATGTTCAAGGACGCGGGCTATGAAAAGAACTACGTTTACGGACCTTGCCACGGTACGGGTATGATCGAAGTAGAAGCGCCTTGGATGGAAACTTCTTCCGATTATATTTTGAAAAAGAATATGACGTTCCAAGTGGATACGTTCATCTCCGGTTCGACCTTCGGTTGCCGTTGGGAAAAAGGGATCGCGATCAAAGAAAACGGCGTAGAATCCTACACCGATTATCTTGAAAAGCACGGTTTGATCGAATTGGGCTTCTAATTCCATACAAAATTTGCGAGGGGCAGGGAGTTATTCTCGCCCCGCAAATAACCTATAAAGGAGAAATATCATGGCAGTAGTAGGAAAGAAAAATTGGGTGATTCCCGATTGCGAACTTCCCCCCGAAGGCGAAGGCGTATTAAAGGGACACGAAAGCGTTGTAATTGTCAACGACAGCAATAAAAAAGCCGTTATCAAAGTTACGTTGTATTTTGTAGAAGACGCGGCTTACGAAAACATTACTTGGGAAGTAGAACCCAAGAAAGTAAAATGCTTCCGTATGAACAACGTAGAACACATGTGCGGCTACGTCGTTCCTTTGGAAACGCAGTACGCAATGAAGTTGGAAAGCTCGCAACCGATCGTTGTGCAATACGGTAGATTGGACAACCGTCAAACTAACCTTGCGTACTATACGACGCTTGCGTTTTAAGGGGTGGAGTTATGGTACTTGATCATTGTTTTCCCCGTGAAACGGATTACGTAAAAGAAAAGAACTTACCCTTAGTCATCGTCGGCGGTACGGTGGAATACCACGGCCCGCATTGCTCGTACGGTTGCGATACGCTTGTTGCTGAAGGCTTGGTGAAAAAACTCGCGGAAGAAAAAGAAATGATGCTTGCGCCTACCATTTCGTACAGCCCGTCCAGCTACGCGGTTGGCGGCAGAAAGAGCGGTACGGTGCACGTTCCCGAACGCGCTTTTGAAGATTACGTTTATTACGTATTCAAGAGCATGTTGTATTCGGGTTTCAGAAACATCTACGTAGTCATTCATCATCAATTCGAACAAGAGAGCGAAATGCCGATGACGCTTTGCTACCGCACGGCGGCGAAACGCGCGACGATGGAATACTTGGAAGAAACGCTCGGCGAAGGCTGGTGGGGTAGCGAAAGCTATGCGAATTACTATGAAGAATTGGAAGGCGCGAACAATCCTTTCAGTTGGATCAAAGTAATCCCGACGATGTCTACGGCGGTACAAAACGCGACGGGTTACGACCATGCGGGCAAATACGAAAGCTCGATTTTGATGGCGCTTTATCCCGACTGCGTACAGCTTGACCGTATCGACGATATCAAGCATTGGTTCACGGACAGCGCGCGCGAAGCGAATAAAGAGCTTGGCGAAGAAATGGTTCGTCAATCGCTTGCGTATTTAAAAGAAGCGATCAAATAAGGAATTTACAAGCGACGTCCTGAAAGTTTCGGCTTTCAGGGCGTTTTTCTTTGCGTTTTGCGCGGAAATGTTGTAAAATAAAAGAAAAACGCGTAAAGTTTCCGCCATTGCGCATATTGACGGAAAAGGAGAAAAGAAATGTTGGATTGCATCATCGTAGGCAGCGGACCTGCAGGCGTTTCCGCGGCGTTGACCCTTCGAGCGAACGGAAAAAGCTTTCAAATCTTCGGCTCGGCGGAGTTGAGCGAAAAAATTTCCAAGGCGGAGTTGATTCGCAACTATCCCGGGCTTTCGAACGTTACAGGCAAAGTCTTTTGCGAAGCGTTGCAAGCGCAACTTAAAGACGCGGAAATTCCGATTATGGAAGAAAAGGTATCGGGCGTGTACGCGTTGAAAGACAAATTCAGCGTTTTGACCAACGAAGGCGGCGCGTACGAAAGCAAGACGGTGATTTTGGCTTGCGGGGTGGAAAGCGTACGTATGATCGACGGCGAAGAAGCCTTTGCAGGTAGGGGAGTCAGCTATTGCGCGACCTGCGACGGACTGCTTTATAAGAACAAGACGATCGCGATTCTTTGCACGTCCAAACGCTTGGAACACGAAATCGGGTATCTTGCCGATTTTGCCAAACACGTGTATCTGATTCCGATGTATAAGGATATGCAGCTCGATCGGGAAAACGTAACGGTGATACGGAAAATGCCGCAAAAAATCGAAGGCGGCATGCGGGTAACGGGCTTGCGCTTCCCGACAGCTCCCGCGGAAAACGTTCCCGAGCTTTTGGAAATCGCCGGAATGTTTATGCTCCGCGAAAGCGTTTCGCCCGCGGTGTTGGTCGGCGGCTTGCAAACGGAGCAGGGGCACGTTGTTGTCAATCGCAAACAGGAAACGAACTTAAAGGGCTGTTTTGCGGCGGGGGATTGCACGGGCAGACCCTATCAATACGCGAAAGCCACGGGAGAAGGGAACGTCGCGGCGCATATAGTTTGCGAATACCTTTCCGCGCAAAAAGAAGACTAAAACAAGGAGAAACGGTCGTGGATCGGCGCGAACGGGTGATTTTATATTCCGATTTGAATAACTTTTTTGCGTCGGTGGAGATCGCATTGCATCCCGAATATGCAGGGAAAGCTTTGATCGTATGCGGCGACCCCAAAGAACGCCGCGGGATCGTGCTCGCCAAAAGCGAACAGGCGAAAAAGTTCGGGATCAAAACGGCGGAAACGGTGTATTCGGCGCTCAAAAAATGTCCCGATTTGCTGCTCGTGCAATCGCATTATCACGAGTACGTGAAATATTCCCGATTGGTTACGGAGATCTATAACCGTTATACCGATTGCGTGGAAGAATGCAGCATCGACGAATGCGCGTTGGACGTTACGGAAAGTCTTATGCTGTTCGGTTCGGGCGAAGAAATTGCGGAAAAGATTCGCGCCGATATCAAGCGGGAGTTGGGCTTGACCGTTTCGATCGGGGTGAGTTTTAATAAAATTTACGCAAAACTCGCTTCCGAGCTCAAAAAACCCGACGCGGTAACGGTAATTTCCAAGGAGAATTATCGGGAGAAAGTATTCCCGTTGCCCGTTTCGGAGCTATTGTTCGTAGGCAAAGCCACGCAAGAGATTTTGCATAAGATCGGAGTAAAAACGATCGGGGATTTGGCGAGCGCCGACGAACAGCTTTTAAGCCGTCTTTTGGGGAAACGGGGTAGGCAGTTACGCGTTTACGCCCGTGGAGAAGACGACGAGCCCGTCAAATCCGCCAAAGATAAAGACGACGTGAAATCGATCGGGAATTCCACAACGCTCTCCAAAGACATCACCGATCGCGACGAAGTCAAGCGTTGGTTATACGTGCTCGCGGAGAGCGTTTCGGCGAGGCTTCGGGACGCGGACGTCGGTCGGGCGAACACGGTACATCTTGTTGTGCGCGACGACGAGCTTCGGTATTTCACATGGCAAACGAAAGTGCCGCCGACGACCCTTTGCGGGGATATCGCAAGAAGCGCGTTCGAGCTGTTTTGCGCGCATTATCCGTTTGGGAAACGGGTACGGCTTTTGGGAATCACCGTATCGGGATTCGATCACGATATCCGTCAGTTGACGCTCGACAGCGTTTTGGAAACGGGGGATAGCGCGAAATACGAGAAGAAACAACGCGTGGAAGATGCGGTGGCGCGGATACGGAATAAATACGGCTACGCGACGGTGCAACGCGGGATTGTCATGGAAGACGAAAAACTCAACGGATTGGATATTCGCGGGAAAAAGGAAGAAAAAATTCCCAGCTCGGAAACTCCCCACAACGAAGCATAAAAAACAAGAAACCGCCGATACTGTTTCTATCGGCGGAGAAGTAACATTTTTCGCTTGGAGATAGAAGAAGGGCTACCGAAAAACGTTTGTTTTCGATAGCCCTTCGTGCTTACAAAAAAACCGCGCGATCCTTTTTTGCCGAAATTTACCGAAGCGGAAACGCCGCAGGTAACTACTGCAAAGCTACCTTATGGCACACGCAAACATCCGCTTAGAGCTGCTACATTCCTGTCCTGACACGGTTCACGGCATTACGTTGCATAAGACCTTGCGATCAACGT
>JAFVRU010000006.1 GCA_017504065.1 Clostridia bacterium | reverse complement strand
CTTTGCACACGGCGTAGAACTTGAAAACGATGTTGACGGACTTCTTTAAGAGGTGACGGAATGGGAAAAATCATACTTCGACTTGATAGAATGATGGTGGAGAGGAAGATCTCGCTGAACGAGCTTGCCGAGCGCGTGGGAATCTCTAACGTCAATCTCTCCAAGATTAAAAACAATAAGGTTACGGCTATTCGTTTTTCCACACTTGCGGCAATTTGCGAGGTGCTTAATTGCGAAGCCGGAGATATTCTCGAATATCAAAGAGATAAATAAGAATTTGACGGAGAAAAGTATGTATCAAACGACAGCTTTTTTGTAAGTGTAAGCCAAAAAGAAAGTGAAATTTGTCTAACGACGATTTCACTTCTTTTTTTGCATTTTTAGCTCAATTAATCCAGAACTTGCAAAAATTTGTATGCGCCTTGAATACGTGGAAGAAAGCGGTAAGGGGATAAACACCATTGTCGGCAAATACGGCGAAGAAGTATTTGAATTTGAAGATACGTACTTACAAGTAAATATTCCCTACAACAAAAAGGCGTTGCCCGATGAAAATGCAAGTGTAAATGGCACTGTAAACAAAACGGAAAAAAGTGTTTTGGAATTGCTTTCCGCTGTCGCCAATATTACGGTGGCGGAATCCTTTACTGTTAATTTGTTATTATGCGGATTGTTGGTGCTTGCCGCTACGTTCTTATCTAGCACTGATGATATTATCGACGGCAAAAAAGAGAAAAAAAATAAAAGAAACGGAGAATTTGGAAACGGAGCCTGAATCAAGCCCCTAAATCTACGTTATAAATGTGTGAAAGCTATCAAGCAGCCCTGCAACGATACGTTGCAGGGCTCATCTTGTATAAAGACATAAGGAAAAGGAAACATGCGATCGTCGCGTGAAGGATGATTTTTCTGGAAAGTTTTATTCATCGGACAAAAAGGGAGAAAAATCCGATGATTATGAAAGACCGTTGACAGAGATAGTGCTAAAATGGTAGTGTGAAAAAATACAAGCCATTCTGAAAAACGGTTGAAAAAAGAAAAACCCGATTTGCTCGGATTTTTGAAAATAGTTAGGAGTTTTTGAGTAATTGTTTTGGGGACGTTCCGTAAATAGCGGTGAATTCCCGATAGAAATTGGAAGAACTGCCAAACCCGCTTGCGAGCGCTGCATCTAAGACGTTCATTTCTCCCTTGTACAATAAATTGACTGCGTAATTGACCCGACATTTGTTGATGAAACTGACGGGGGATTCGCCTGTGAATTTCTTGAACATTTCACTAAAATATCCACGGCTGAATCCAACGTGCTCTGCGAGGGCGGAAACGCTAAACTCTTCTTGGATATGCTCGTTGATGAATTGAAGGCTACGGGCGATTAGGTCGCCGACAAAGTGTTGGCTGTCGTTCTTCTTTCGCAGGACTTGCGGATCGCTATGTTCGGTTGCGGCCAAGAACTGTGCTAAGATAGAAGTCAATAATCCAGTGACGGAAATTGCGGCGTAATTCGGGGCGGTGTTGCTTTGTTTGAATTGTTCGGATAACGTATCGAGTAATGTATACATACTCTTTAACTGCGAATCGGAGAGATAGTGACTGACAACGTAATCGAATTCGTCGGATGCGCTGTAAAACAAACGATATAAATCCGGGTGCTGCTGTAAGATGGCAGGGGTAAAAGCAAAGACGTCCAAATAACAAGGGTTTTCCTTTTTTACGTTTTGGAATGCGCGCGGGCGGACGTTATCGGTAATGACAATATCTCCTGCTTGTACGTGGAAAACGCGTGGACCGATTTTCCAGTCGGCTTCCCCTTTTGTGATACGGGTAATCCGTAGCGTTGTGTACAGGAAAAAGGGGGATGCGGGGTTATCAATCATCGTGCTATGATGTCCTGCTAAAAAGATCCCCGATTTAAAAATTTTATACTCGTATAAATCAAACATAAAATACCTCTACGAGTATTATAAAAAAAATTGTTGGACTTGTCAATAGAATCGGACAAAACGGGAGAAACTTCCAAGGATACGGCAAGTTTACGCAGAAAAAGTAAAGAGAGTGATTATGAGTGAAGGAGAAGTGAATATGTCTGCTTTTTTAAAAATTCCCGAAACGAAGATCCCCGTAATTGCGGAAGCGGATCTTGTTGTCGTTGGCGGAAGCTGTACGGGCGTTTTTGCGGCGGTTCGAGCGGCTCGATTAGGCTTGGACGTCGTTTTGGTAGAAAAATTGAATATGTTGGGCGGGGTTGCTACCGCAGGGTTGGTAAACGTATGGCATTCCTTGCACGATATTTACGAACAAAAACAAGTGATTGCAGGTTTGACGGAGGAAACGCTACAACGGCTTATGAAGCGGAGTGGTGCGGAAAAACTCGACGGGGTATCGCAATATGCCGTACCGTCCCATTATAATTTAAACCCGTGGGAATTGACGTATGTACTCGATCAATACGTTCAAGAAAACAAAATCCGTTTATTGTTGCACACGTCCTTTGTGCAAGCGATAAAACGGGATAGAAAAGTGGAAGCGGTAATCGTCAGCAACGTGGACGGTTTGGGTGCGATCAAGACGAAATTTGTAGTGGACGCCACGGGGGATGGTAGAGTTGCCAAAGATCTTGGTTGTCCCGTTTATTATAACGATTTGCTGCAGCCCCCGACTTCCTGTTTTCTGTTACAAGGTGAAATTCCCGTAGAAAAATGGTCGGAAATTGTCAAACGTCACGGCACGGAATATGGTTTCTCGGACGACTGGGGTTGGTGGGGAAACATCGCGGGCTTGAAAGATATCAGTTTGCGTGCAGATCTTCACGTTTTTGGGGTTGATTGTAGCAAAGCGGCGGATTTGACGTATGCGGAAATGGAGGGTAGACGTCAAACGATGACCTATTTGGAAATGTTGAATAAATATTCAGGCGAAGATCCTATGCGGGTTGTTGCATTCGGCTCCACGATTGGGATACGTGAAACGGCGCACTATAAAACGCGCTATCAAGCCAACGGCGAAGACTTGTTGCAGGGTAAGCGCTACGATGCGCCGATTATGAACGGTACCTATCGCGTGGATATTCATCATAAGAATTCGGGCGGTATTACTTTCCGTTATTTAGATGGGCGAGAAGTGGTCGTCATCGGGAACGGAACGCAAGTGTTGCGCGATGATTGGCGGAAACGGAAAGGCTTGACGGGGGATCCCGCGCCTTATTATCAGTTGCCGTTTGAAGTGTTCATCGGGGAAGAATACGATAACTTTATCGCTGCGGGTAGAATGCTCAATGCGGAAGCGGAAGCGTTTGGGGCTGTGCGCGTAATGGTCAACCTGAATCAAATCGGCGAAGCGGCGGGTACGGCGGCGTACGTATGCTTACATACCGATAAAGCGTTACAAGCGATCGATGGAAAGACGGTTACCGAACTGTTGCGTAAGGGCGGTTCTGCAGTATAAAAAGTCAATAAAAGTTCAACGAAAAAGACTGTACGAAATTTCGTACAGTCTTGTGTTTTTTATGACCGATTATCGATCTTCGAATACGAGCCGTAAACCCAAGCCTTTTAATGCGGTGCAAACCGTTTTAATGCGGGAGGCCTTATATTCTTTGGCGATGTGTCCGTCAAACCCTACGGACAAACGAACGCCTGATTTTTTGACGATTTCCTGTTGTTCTTTATTCTTTAAGAATTCCGTTACGTAGTCGTGCGTTTTATAGCTGTGCAAACTATCGTAATTGACGTTCAATTCCCAAAAGATTCCTCGTTCTGCCATTTTGCGGAAATAGCGATTCGGGTCTTCGCCGAGCGAACGGATAAAGGCGAATAAATCGGTATGCGCAATCCCCGTCGGACAACCGCAACGTTTTGCGAATGAGAAAATATCTCCGCCTGTGAGCGAATTGGGGTGATCGAGATTCTCCACCAAACAATAATCGAAAAAGGAAACGTCCGCTTGATTGGGCAGGGCGTAGCTATGTTCATTAAGGAGCGTGCAAATTTCAATACCGCTGAAAATCTTAATCTTTTTACCGTATTTGTCTTTCAATAAATTGATGTGTGCGTTGTATCTTCGCAGCATATTTCCGTAATCAGCGGTAAGACAGGGTCCTTTGTTGTAACAAAATTCCGTACGCGCGCAACCGACCCCGTAATTATGGTCGCAGATGCCGAGCATTTGTATCCCGCCCGCGATTGCGGTTTCAACTACCTGTTCGGGGGTATCTTCCGAACAAAAAGAATAAAATGTGTGCGAATGTAAGTCTTGTATCATATATTTTCCTTATGAAATCCTTTATCGTATTATAGTACACTTTTTCAAAGAAAGCAAGCAAATTTCTCTGGCTCAATATAAAAATTTTACGTTGCCGTTGTCTGCGCTGTCGGGCGGGGGAGCGTCGGTAACCACGAAATCGTACGCGGTGAGCTCTGCGGATTTATACGTGCCGTGTGCGCCGAATTTCGTGTGATCTACAAGCAGAATGCGGTATTTACAGCGCTCGAATGCCGCGCGTTTAATTTCCTTTTGATCCAACGAACGTTCGTAAGAGCAACCGTTTAAAACGGCAGCACAGGACGAAATCATTAAATCGAAAGAAAAATCTTCTAACTGTCGCACCGTCCAACTGCCCGTAGCCGAGTGGGTGTTGAAATGCACGTGGCCGCCTAATAAGATTAAGTTGATGTTGGGCTTTTTGGATAACTGTAACGCCGTTTGTAAGTTGTTGGTAACTACCGTTTTATGGTTCAAGTCAATGCGCTCCGCCAAAGCGAGCGCCGTAGACGAGCTGTCGATGAATACCGAGTTAAAGGTAGGGATATGTAATAGCGCTTTTGTCGCCACTCGTTCCTTTTCATTTGCGTTTTTTTCCATGCGGAAAAAGATGGAAATTTCTTCTACGTTTTCAGGTAAAATCGCGCCGCCGTGGCTGCGTTCTACAAGCCCCATATTTTTCATTTCCATCAGGTCGCGACGGATGGTCGCTTCGCTGACGTATAACGCTTTTGCCAAGTCTGCAACCGCGGCTTTTTTGTCTTCTTTGAGCGTTTTTAAGATCTCATTTTGTCGTTCGTTCAATGCCACGTTCGTTTTCCTCCTAATTCTTGCTGATTTTTGCGTTTTGCGCAAAGAAATTTGCGCGTTTTTGTTCATTTATGTTCATATTATAGCGCAAAAAAATTTTTTGTCAATCTTTCGAACATATATAGACAAAATAAAAAAAATATGTTATAATATAGAATGAAAAAATATAGGAGTAAATTTTATGAGATATTATCTTGCGATTGATATTGGTGCATCTTCCGGTAGACACATTATTTCCTACTTGGAAAACGGCAAAATGCAAACCGAAGAAATCTATCGTTTCCAAAACGGACCGGAGATGAAAACGGCATACGACGGACGGGAACATTGGACTTGGGATCCCGATCGGTTGTTCCAAGAAATTCTCAACGGCTTGAAGAAAGCAGGGGAACTTGGGAAAGTTCCCTATAACGAACGAAAAATAATGACACGAATGAACAACGATGCCCCGAAACCTACTTGGTTCGGGATATCATACTAATAAAAACTCCATCGTTTACAAGGGAGAAAGGTGTGGGGAATTTTATAAAAGGGCAGAATAATGAAATGAAAAAGAAGGATTGTCGACGAACTGTAGTCGGCAATTTTTTTGGGAAAAATTGTACAAATTACCAAGCTGCGCCAAAGTTTTTTGTATTTTTTAGAAAAGAACATTTATGGAAAGCCATATATCATCAAATACGCGTATTTACAGGCATTTTTCGTTCTTTCAACGCGGTTTTTTTCGCTTGAAAATATTTCTCATCGGACAAAAGTGGAGAAAATCCCGTTAATGGTGAAAGACGATTGCAAAGATTGGTGTTAAAATGGTAGTGTGATAAAATGCAAACGTATTATGTTTGCTTGCGTATGGATAAAAATGCGCAACGTATTACAAAAAGAAAAGGAGGCAGAATCCTATCGCGGGGTAGTCCGTCGGTAAATTATCGGATGCTGTTTGAAATAATATGAAAGCTTGGAAAAAAAGTTTAGCGGTTGCTTTGGGTGCGTTGATGGGCGTCGGCATGGTTGCTTGTGCGCCGAGCGGAACGAGCTCTTCACAATCCGCGAAAGATGAAACGAAAGCACAGCTTTACGTTTGGAACTATGATGGTGGGGTTGGACACGAATGGTTGAATGCAGCGATCAAGAGATACGAAGAGGCGAATAAGGATAAGGTTTGGGTAGAAGGTACGAAAGGCGTACAAGTTTGGGTAGATAATAAAAAACTTGGTGGCGACGCAATGGCTGCAACTATTGCTACGTCCAGGAACCAAGTATTCTTTGTGGAAAATCTCAATTATCTCAATTTCGCTTACCAAGGTCTTATGTTGGATATTACGGACATTGTTGAGGAGCCGTTGACGGCATATGGGGAAACGCAATCCATCGCAGATAAATTGACTGATCAACAGCAAAGCTATTATAAATTGAACGGAACCTATTACGCGTTGCCGCACTACGAAGGGTTCAACGGAATCAGCTACGATCGGGATTTGTTTGATCAAAAACGCTTGTTCTTCACGGATACGGGTGAAATCGGCGCAAATTTGGCTAGCCCGAATTTAGGCTACGGCGTAGACGGGAAGAAAGGTACGTATGACGACGGTTTGCCTACGACGTACGACGAATTCTTTAAACTTTGCGATAAAATCGTTTCCTATGGTATGACGCCGATTAGCTGGTCGGGAACCTATCAATTCTATTTCACGTGTATGTTACAAGCGATGTTTACCGATTATGCGGAAGATGAAGCGATGATGTTCTGCACGTTCGACGGAACAACGAATCAGTTAATTGAATCGATTGCAGCTGACGGTACGATTACCTATAAGCCTGAAACAAAAATCACCGAAGAAAACGGTTATGAACTGCAAAACCATGCGGCATTGTACTATCCTTTGACATTTGCGGAACGGATTATTGACGGGGATTATTATTCGCAAAGCTCGTTCAACGGTACGGTATCGCATACGGCCGCGCAAGACAACTTTATTTTGAGTCGTTTTGATAGCACGAAAGATATTGCGATGCTCATTGAAGGTACGTGGTGGCAAATGGAAGCGGAGAGTACGTTTAAAATGATGGAAAACACGTACGTAAATGCAGGAAAATACGATCGTCGTATCGGGTTTATGCCTTTTCCGAAAGCGAATAAGGAACGTTTACAAAGCCATCAATCTTATTTAAGAGATGAAAATTATTGCGTACGTTTCATCAATGCAAACTGCGATGAAGAAATAATTCCTTTGGCAAAAGACTTCTTGCAATTCTGCTGCAGCGCGGAATCTTTGGCGGAATTCACGAGTATAACGAGTTGTACGTTGGGGTATCAATATCAGCTTGACAAAAAAGATTACGATTCCTTGTCCTATTTTGCACAATCGGTTTATGACTTGAAACAAAACGCGAAAGTTATTTATCCGTATGCGAACACGGAAATTTTCTATAAAAATAAAACTTCCCTTACAGATATATACACGACGGGTGCTTATAACGTTGTAACTAGAGCGATGCAAGCTGACGGAGTATCGGCAGTATCCTTCTTTGGCGCGTTGCGCAATAAGTATAGCGCGGAAGCTTGGGAAATGATGCGGTAAGTTTGTAAGGAGCTAAAATGTTGGAAAAGAGCAGTAAAAAATTTACGATCAATCAGCGGAAGCGCAACAGGATGATCTTCTATCTTTGTCTTGTAACGCTACCGCTGATCCAGTTCGCGATTTTCTACATATACGTGAACTTGAACTCGATCATATTGGCGTTTCAGGAATACGTGATCGACAAAGAAACGAACCGTGGCTCGTACGAGTGGTACGGATTTGAGAATTTTGAACGGATCTTCTACAAATTCAGCCACGAGAAGGTTTTACCGCAAGCGTTAAAGAATACGTTGATCTGTTTTGTGGTAACGGTCGCGGCGGGTTTTGGCGGGGCGTTGATGTTCTCGTTCTATATCACGAAGAAAATGCCGTTTAGCAAGACGTTCCGATTCGTACTGTTTTTGCCTTCGATGATCTCGTCGGTGGTATTGATTTTGATCTTCCGATACTTTTCGGAGAACGCGTTATTGGATTTGGTCAATAAGAT
>JAFVRU010000029.1 GCA_017504065.1 Clostridia bacterium | reverse complement strand
GTTATTCTAAATCAAAAGAGGCGGTTGAATATAAAATTCAACCGTTTTTCTTTTTGGTTCGATTTAGGTTGCTCTTACTCCACCACGCAGGCGATAGTAACGCTCGAACGCTAAATTGTCAGCGGTTCGCGCGAGCGAGTAAAAACGACTGGTTTATATTCTTTCCGCAAAACTCGTTGCGAGCGACGCTCCCATTATAGCTCACTCCACAAAAAAAACACGCCGATCGATCGGCGTGTTTTTCTTTATTCAAACTGTACGTTTTTACAATAATAATGATAAGCTTTTGCAATCGAGCCGTTAGACGAAAGCTCCATCACCGTTCCACCAATAATCGGCTTCCCTGCAGGCGACCAACTCATAACTCTTTCACCACTCGGCGTTTCATACAAGTTGCTGTCGTACGTAGAAGATTTCAACCCGAATTGCAACCGTACGCCTTCATATACAACGCTCGCGCAAACTTCGTGATCGTGCCCAACGCAAATACACTCCACACCCAACGACTTCAAACCGTTCCAAACTCTTTCGTCAGTATCCCAAACTCCAAACGGGTGTAAAATATATCCAAAATCTGCAGCCGATCTCTCCGCTCTTTGGTCGATATCGATTGGGCAGCTCGTCGAATCACTACGCACATACCCGTATTTCGCATACGCTTTTTCAAACGCATAAATCGGAATATGGAACGTGAACGTGATTCCCGTCGTCGGCGACACCGATTTTATTGCTTGAATCGATTCCGTATACCAAGCAATTTGATCTTCCCCAAACCCTGCAGGGTGTTTGGAATGTCCATTGACAAGAGAATTCTCGCTCGGACAGCCGGAATTGGAATCCATCATATAAAATGCGTGCAGCAAGTTCTCACCCTGTTTTACACCGACGCTATAATTCCCGTTCCCCGTAAACGAACGTTGTTTAAACAGGCAATATTTCGTCTTTTCAAACTGCGCGCATTGCCAATCTACGCCCATACGACTCTCCGTTTCATGATTCCCAAGCACGGGGGCCCAAGGAATTTCAAACGTTTCCATAAACTCGACAAAGCTTTGCAAACACGTTCCGTCGTGATCGAACGCGCCGTAAACTACGTCGCCTGCAATCAAAATAAAATCCGGCTTGGTATTTTCTATCATCTCACGGATATAGCCGTAGCAACGCGCTTCCTGCTTCCCTTTCGCCCAATACGGAGCTTCCCCCGGCTGCAACCGCCCCTGTTCGTCCTGCGACGAGTCTACGATCTGCGGATCGGAAAGCTGTAAAACAATCGGCGTTTTTCCTTCGGGAATTTCCACTAAAAAATCCACCAACGAGAATTTGTCCATGGCAATCGCTACTCCTTTTACTCTTATTGATAGTATTATAGCATAAATATTTTCAAGAACGCAAGCGTATCCCAGAAAAAAAATAACTCCGCGAGCGTAAAATTACAACCGCGGAGTCGATCCTTTATAATACTTTCGCTAAAAATTCCTTTAAACGCGCGTCTTTGGGATTGGAGAAGAACTCTTGCGGAGTATTTTCTTCTTTGATCACGCCTTCGTCAATGAAGATGACGCGGTTTGCGATCTCTTTCGCAAACCCGATTTCGTGCGTTACAATGACCATTGTAATTCCGTCGTTTGCCAGATCTCTCATGAGCTCCAACACTTCCCCAACCATTTCGGGGTCTAACGCCGAAGTCGGCTCGTCAAACAGCAGCGCTTTGGGGTCCATATTCAAAGCTCTTGCTATCGCAATCCGTTGCTTCTGCCCGCCCGACAACGTCGCGGGATAGACGTCTTTTTTATCGAGCAACCCAATCCGAGTCAACAACGCTTCCGCGTCCTGAATCGCCTGTTCTTTGGTCTTTAATTTGAGCTCCACGGGCGCAAGAATCATATTGCCCATAACCGTCAAATTATTAAACAGGTTAAAGTGTTGAAACACCATACCCATTTTCGCGCGACCTGCGTTAATGTTGATCCGATATTGCTTTTCAAAGGCTTTCCGATCCGCTTTCGTCTGCATATTTTCATGCAAAGCGGGGTCTACTGCGGTAAGAATCTGATCTTCCAGCCAAACTTCCCCTTTTTCGGGAATCTCCAACAAATTCATGCAACGGAGCAACGTAGATTTACCCGAACCCGACGGTCCGATAATTACGACTTTTTCACCCTGTTGAATATCCAGCGATACGCCGTTTAAAACGTTCAAATCGCCAAAACTTTTATATACGTTTTTAACGCTTATCACTTGCTCTCAATCTCCTTTCAATCAGTTTTATTACAAACGTGAGCAAATACACGATTGCCAAATAGAATAACGCGACGACTGTCATCGGCGCTAAAAAGTTCGCAAGCTTATCCCCGCCGCCGAGAATTTTCGCCACCAACGTCAAATCGTACAATCCGCCAACCATGGATACGATCGACGTTTCCTTAATCAAAGCAATCAATTCGTTGCCGATTGCAGGAATTACGTTTTTAATGGCTTGCGGAATGACGATCTTAAAAATCGTTTTGGAATACGGCAACCCAAGCGCCCTACCCGCTTCCGTTTGCCCGATATCCACGGAGAGAATCCCCGCGCGAATAGATTCCGATACGTACGCGCCGGAATTGATTCCGAATGCAAGAATCGCGACAATTTCCATCGGGAATCCGCGAATTGCAAAAATCACGAACGCCATGATGAACAGTTGCAACGCCATAGGCGTTCCGCGAATGACGGTAGTATATACGTCGCAAATTGCGTTGAGTATCTTCATCAACGGATTTTTGGACGGAACAATCTTCACGATCGCCACCAAAGTCCCGAGCAAAACCCCAACGACCGCCGCGCCGAAAGAAATGAGTAACGTACAGCCAAGCCCTTCAAAGAGCATGTCTATATATTCTTTCGACTTAAAAATTTTCGCAATATTTTGCCAAAAGCTGGCATTCAAATTCAATAGCATAGCTGTCCTTTTAAAGAAAAGAAGCCGCAAAAAATAGCGGTTTCTTTTCGATCTATCATCAGTCGTTCAAGCCGAGATGTTTCGCTACAAGCGCGTTGATCCCGTCTTCGCCGAGTTCCGCAAGCACTTCATTGATCGCATTCAACAAGTCCGTTTTGCCTTTCGTTACGCAAATAGCGTATTGTTCTTCCGTCGCCGTGTTCGCATCGTAATACAAAGCCTTGCAAACGTAACCGCTGTTTGCATTGCAAATATATTGCGCGGGCAATTCGTCTACAAAGACTACGTCCATGCGGTCTGCGGCGATCGCATCCACCGCAAGTTGCGCGCTATCGAAAGGAGTGCAATGTCCCGACGTGCCTTTCAATTCACCTTTCGCAATTTCATCATCCGTATAGAGATGCCCAGTCGTATCGCGTTGTACGCCGATTTCTTTATTCATCAGCTCCGACCAATAAACGCAAGGCGTGCCGTCCGTCGCCGTATGCGTTTCAAAAGACGTATCGTCCGCTTTATAGATTACGTATTGTACCGACGTATAATAGGGATTGGAGAAATCCACTTTATCCGCGCGTTCTTCCGTAATCGTAATCCCCGCCGCGCCGCAGTCGTATCTCTTGCCGCTCGCTACGTTATCGATAATCACGTCGAAGTCCGTATTTTCAAACTTGACTTTTTTGTCGAGCTTCTCCCCGACCAAATTCATAATATCTACGTCTACACCCTTGATTTCTTTCCCGTCATAGTATTCAAACGGAGCAAAGAATGCATTCGTATCTACGTAAATCGCGTCATCGTTGCCGCAAGCGCTCATGGAGCTCACCGAAAACAACATACCCAAGGACAAAACGCCCGTCAAAAAACTTTTAAAAACTTTTTTCATAATTAACTCCTTTTTACATTTTTAAACAGCAATATTATACTATGGAAGCTTTGTTAAGTCAAACATTTTTTCGTGAAAAATGAATTTTCACAATTTTCCGCAACGCAAAACACAGAAAAATAAAAAACAAGCCTGCATATTTTCTTTTCACAGGCTCGTTTTTCTATCGTCTTATCTTTGCACTCTACCGCTAGCGTCGCCGCCCGCAAGATTTTGCACTTCGGCAACGGAAACCATGTTATAGTCCCCTTCGATCGAGTGCTTCAAGCAGCTTGCCGCAACAGCAAACTCAATCGCTTTTTGCGGTTCGTAGCCGTTCACAAGCGAATAGATCAAACCGCCGCCAAAGCTATCGCCGCCCCCGACGCGGTCTACAATGTGCATGCTGTATTTCTTGGAGAAATACGCTTCGTCGCTCGTGTACAGCATACCGCTCCAATCGTTGTCGTTCGCCGATTTGCTTTCACGGAGCGTAATCGCCACGCCCTTGAACCCAAAACGTTCGGTGAGCTTCTTCGCTACGGAAATGTATCCTTCGCGATCGAGTTTTCCGCCGTAAATGTCCGTATTGTCCGCTTCAATCCCAAACACGTCTTTCGCGTCTTCTTCGTTGGCAATACAATAATCGATATACTTGCAAAGCTCACCCATTACCTGCCCCGCTTTTTCTTTGCTCCATAATTTTTTACGGAAGTTTAAATCGCAGGAAATCGTGATATTTTGCGCTTTTGCCTGCTTGCAAGCTTCCACACAGATCGCGGCGACTTCGTCGCTTAAAGCGGGCGTTATGCCCGTAAAATGAAACCATTCGACTCCGTCGAAAATTTTCACCCAATCGAAATCTTCTTTTTTCGCCATTGCGATTGCGGAATACGCTCTGTCATAAACGACTTTGCTCGGTCTTTGGCTCGCGCCCTTTTCGCAATAATAAATCCCTACTCTGTCGCCGCCACGAACGATTTTGCTGGTGTCCACGCCGAATTTCCGCAAGGAATTCACCGCAGCTTGACCGATTTCATGCGTCGGGAGTTTGGTTACAAACGCAACGTCCATGCCGTAATTCGCCAAGGATACGGCTACGTTTGCTTCCGCGCCGCCGAACGTCGCTTGGTATTTTTCGCTTTGCACAAATCTCAAATAGTTTTCAGGCGCTAATCTTAACATCAATTCGCCAAACGTGATAATTTTTTTCATTTTTTCATCTCCATATTTTCTAATGCTTCTTTCACAAACGAACTCCCGCCGACTGCATAAATCTTTTCCCATGCAAGGAACTCGTCAATGTTGTCCTTATCCACGCCGCCCGTCGGAATAAATTTCACTTGGGGGAAAGGCGCGGCAAGCGCTTTCATCGCTTTCAAACCGCCGTAAATATGCGCGGGGAAGAATTTCACAACCGTGATCCCCAAATCGAGCGCCGCCATAATTTCCGTAGGCGTTACGCAACCGGGATAATACGGTACGCCGCGGAGCTGGCAAATTTTCGCTACCGCCACCGAAAGTCCGGGCGAAACGATAAACTTCGCGCCCGCTTCAAGCGCCGCTTCGCATTGTTCGGCATTCACAACCGTACCTGCGCCGATATTCATATCGGGATAATGCGCACACGCGTATGCGATCGCTTCCGCCGCGCATGCCGTACGGAAGGTAATCTCCGCGCAGGAAATCCCGTAATTTTTGAGCGCCGTTAAAATTTTGTCTGTTTCGCTTAATTCTTTAATGACTACAACAGGAATTCTTTTATCCATCGTTTTATACTCCTAAATATGTAATTGCATTATAATAACAAATATCTTGTACGACTTTTCCAACGAGTTTTTCATCCGTCGTCATTTCGCCGTTTTCCATCATCTTGCCGAAATAATTACAAAGAATTCTTCTGAAATAATGATGCCGCGGGTAGGAAAGCAAGGAACGGCTATCCGTCAACATGCCCACAAACGCGCCGATATGCCCCGTCGCGGTCAAATCTTCCAAATGCTTTTCCATACCCACTTTGTTGTCCAAGAACCACCAAGCAGGACCGTATTGCATCTTGCCTTTCGCTTCATCGCTTTGGAAACAACCGATGAGCGTCATAATCTCCGCGTTCATTTTCGGATTCAGATTGAACACAATCGTTTTCGGCAAACTGTTTTCGCTGTTCAATCGATCAAACAAGCGAGACATGTACTTAATGGAGTTCTCTTCCGCAATGCTATCGTACCCCGTATCCAACCCGAGTTTTTTCAGCATTTGCGCATTGTTGTTCCGCATTGCCCCTACGTGCAACTCCGTTGCAATCCCGTACTTTGCATACAGTTTAAACAGGAAGTACGTCAAATACCCTTTAAAAACTTCGCTTTCCCGTTCCGTTACGGGTTCGCCCGCTCTGCGTTTTGCAAACACCGCTTCCGCGTGCGCTTTTTCCGAGATCGGGTAAACGCTTTGGAGCGCGACGTCCGCAGCCGTCGTACCGACTTTGATAAACTCCTGCAAGCGCGTTTCAATCGCTTCTTCCAAGTCGGAGAGCGAAGCCACCGCGCCGAGTTTTTCTACAAACCCGTTATAGTTCTCCGCTTCGATATTCATAATCTTATCCGCGCGGAACGCAGGGATTACCTTAAATTTATACCCCTTGCTTGCAATGGCGGGAAACGTGGACAGATCGTCGAAAATCTCATTCGTGGTGAAAAGATGGGTAACGTTGGATTGTTCGATGAGTTTTTGCGGCGTAATTCCGTTTAAACGGATATATTCGTTACACCAATCCCAAATCAGCTCCGCATTTTCTTCGTTGATTTCAATTTCGCAATTAAAAAACTCTTTCAATTCCACTTGCGACCAATGATACAACGGATTCCCAAACGCCGAACCGAGCACGCGGCAATACGTCAAAAACTTCTCTTTATTCGAAGCGTTTCCCGTGATCAGATCTTCGTTTACGCCGTAGTTCCGCATCAAACGCCATTTGTAGTGATCGCCTGCAAGCCAAATCTCGAAAACGTCGTTAAACGGTTTGTTTTCTAATATCTGCTTTTCGGGTAAATGACAATGATAATCGAAAATCGGCATATCTTTTGCATACGTGAAATACAATTTTTCCGCCGTCTTATTCGTCAATAAAAAATTATCCTGTATGTAACTCATTTCTTCTCTCTTTTCCTTTTTTCAACAATAATTTCTCACTTCCGAAACTACTGTATTATATTTTATACTTTTTTCTTAAAAATGTCAACGGTTTAAGACTATAACGTAACGCCTGTTTTATAAAATGCAATCTCGCGGACGTCTTCGCTTTTACAAATATATTCCCCGTTGATCGTTTGCAGGAGCAACTTAAACAGCCCGTCTTCGTCCATGGAATACGCGTTGAAGTCGATCCAATTCGATTTATGCGCGGAAATGTGATTATTCGTCCCGATTTTCATCGTCGGCACAAACGTACTGAACGGCGTACCCCTGCCCGTCGTAAATAAGACGATTTGGCAGCCGCTTGCCGCAAGCGCCGTTGCCGCGATTAAGTCGTTCCCCGGCGCGTTCAACGCCGAAACGCCTTGCGCTTTGACAAGTTCCCCATACTCCAAAACGTCTACGAGCTCGCTCGTACCCGCCTTTTCAATACAACCGAGCGACTTTTCTTCGAGCGTCGTTATCCCGCCCTTTTTATTTCCAGGGCTAGGATTTTCGTATACGGGAAAGCCTTGCTTGGTATAATACGCTTTGAAATCTACGATCATTTGCTTGTATTTCTCAAAAATTTCCCGCGTTTTACATTTGTTCATCAAAATCTGCTCCGCGCCGAACATTTCGGGTACTTCCGTCAAAATCGCGCTGCCGCCCGCACCCACGACCCGATCGGATATTTTGCCGACAAGCGGGTTTGCGGTCAAGCCCGAATACCCGTCGCTACCGCCGCATTTCAAACCGATACAAAGCTCGGACATATCCACCGCTTCACGCTGAAAATCTTTGGCTTTTTCGGCAAACGCTTTTAAGATCGACATTCCGTATTCGTGTTCGTCCGCTACGTCTTGACAGTTAAAATACGCGATATTGTCGCGATGGTAGGGCTCGAGATACGCTTTGATCCCGTCCATGCCGTTGTTCTCACACCCAAGACCTACGAACAAAACGAAACTTGCATTGGGATTGAGCGCAATCGAGCAAAGCAATTTCTTGATGTTTTCGTTATCGTCGCCAAGCTGCGAGCAGCCGAATTGGTGCGTGAGCGCAAAAATCCCGTCGATACTGCCCTGTACGTACTTCTGCGCGTCTTTCGCCATACGCATACACGCGTTATTTACGCAGCCTACCGTAGGAATGATATAAATTTCATTCCGAATCCCCGCTCTACCGTATTTGCGTTTATAGCCTTGAAACGTCGCCTGCAGTTTCTCGGGCGTCTTTGCGTTAAACTCGTAACTGTATGCCACGTTTTCGTCCAAATGCGATTTTACGTTGTGCGTATGCACCCACTCGCCTGCGGAAATCGCTTGCGTTGCCTTGCCGATAATTTCACCGTATTTTATCACGTATTCTCCCGCTTCGATCGCGCGCAACGCGTATTTATGTCCCGCGGGAATTTCAGCGCTGCCGTCCAAGCATACGCCGACGTTGTCTTTTTCATGAATAATTACACGATTCATATTAAACAAATTCCCTTTCGAATATTCTCAACGTTTACAATCACCGTATCGTAAAAACCTGCGTATTTGGTCAGGTCTTCACCCCAAATTTTCTCGTCCGACATGAACCCGCCTATCGACTTCTTTTCCGCAAAATAGGTCAAATACGGAAGATCGTCCTGCAACTCGATTACGCGGTTTTGCAGTTGTACTTCGAATTTATCCCCGCGCTGTTCCACACTCGAATAGAGCGCCATCAAATACGAGAACCCGATCGTTAAATTGGTCGGAATTTTGCCGTAAGTATTGTAGTAGTCTTGGAAACTCGGCAATACCCGCGCCCGCCACTTGGAAATGGAGTTGAGCGCGATACTCGTCAGCTGGTGGTTTAAAAACGGATTTAAAAACCGACTCTTGATGCTATCCGCAAATACGGTCGTTGCGGCGAGATCTTTGGAAACGAACGGATTGATTTCGTTTGTCAACGTACTCTCCACAAACGCGCAAAGTTTTTTGTCTTTCATACAATCATATACCGTTTCCGCGCCGAGCATCAAACCCGTAGGCACAAGATTGGTATGGCTACCGTTCAACACGCGTACTTTTCTTTTTTTATAATATCCGATATCGTTCGTTAAAACAACTTCGATATTATGCACGCCTTCATGGATATATTTTTCGATCTCCCCCTTTTTCTCGACAGCCCAAAGCCCAAACGGCTCGCCAACGGAAACCAATTCGTCCTGTTCGCCGATCAGATTTTCCAAATGTGCTTTCGTTTTTTCATCGCGGGGATAGCCCGACACAATACGGTCCACCAACGTATTGCAATAATAGTTTCGCTCGTTGTTCCATTTCGCGAATGCTTCGGGCAAATTCCAAAGCGCGATATATTGCTCCACGCATTTCTTGAGCTCGTCCGCGTTGTTATCGATGAGCTCCACAGGCAACAAATATACGCCGTCCAACCCAGCCTGAAATCTTTCATATAAGAATTTCGTTAATTTTGCAGGATAGGTGATTCCGTCAAACCCGTCCATCGCGTCGTTAGAGTGATAGCAAATCCCCGCTTCCGTCGTGTTCGAAACGATAATTTTCAGTTCGGGATCTTTCGCGAACTCGCTATACGTTTCGTAATCGGCAAACGGATCGAGTACTCGTTCCAAACAATCGATTTTGTATACGTTTTCTACCGTTTCTCCGTTCTCCGTGCCACGCAAAACAATATGATACTTGTTTTGCTGTTTCTCAAAACGCTCCAACGTACCGAACGCAATGGGCTTGACAATGGTAACTCCGTAGTTGCCCAGCCCACTTTTGTTCAACGTGTCAAAGTACACGTCCACAAACGTCCGTAAAAAATTCCCTTCGCCATACTGCAAAATTTTCAGCATAAAAAACTCCTTTTCTTGTTTTTTGTTATTATACCCTGAATTTGTTTGACTTTCAATATAATAAATGATAATATTTTATTAAATTACATAGATATAAAAAATAGG
>JAFVRU010000005.1 GCA_017504065.1 Clostridia bacterium | reverse complement strand
TTTGATGAAATAACGATGCAAACCACACCGTAATGATAAATTTCAGCCATTTTTTATCTTCGATAAAAAGGATCGAAAGAAAACAAAACCCAATCGCAAGCCCTTGTCTTAATCCCGAAAACAACATCATATACGCAGGTAAACCCATGTATACGATGTACGAAAAAGGCGTATCTACACTCTTTTTATAAAGAACATAGGAACACGGTAAAATAGAACAAAGTGCGCATATTGCTAAAAAGAATTGTTCATTGTTCCAAATACTACCCACCAATTTATTTAAAAGAATATATCCGCGCTCGTAATTTACCACCTTCTCTTGAAACGCTTCTTTCCAAGAGAATTGTGCAATTTGATCAAAACGAGCCAAATAACCTATATCTGTTCCGAAGCCCAAATCGCCGCCCATTGACGGATGCCGAAGCGCAAATAGTAAAAATAAGGAGAAAAATCCTATCCAAACGCAAAATTTACGGCGTTTGGTTGGATTCTCCGTCAGCTTATTGATAAAAAGCGGCACAAACCCTATGAACATGTAAATGCAAAAATAAATTGCCATACTGACCCTTACTGCTCCTTATAAACGGCAACATATCCGTTTGTCATTGCCGACTTCGCGTATTTCTTTTCCGCTTCTTTTTGTATTTCTTGTTTCGAAAAATCTTTGCTTAAAAAATCTTTGACTGTTGCATATAACGCTTGTTCGTCGCCATACGCCACAAACTTACTGTATTCGGGAAGTGAAATTTGCTCGGGCGCGCCCGCTTGAAATCCTACGACAGGTGTCCCGCAACATAAACTTTCCACGCATACCATCGAAAAGGTTTCTCTTTTGCATGTCAATAGCGTAAGATCTGCCATGGAATACAGCTGCGCCAAATCTTTTTGATTAGAAACCCGACCCAACAGAATTACGTTTGACGGAACTTTTAACCCTGCGGGATACTGCCCTGCAACAATCAGTTTAACGTTTTCGTTTTGCATTCTCTCCGCAAGTTTCAAAACATAATATCCGCCTTTCAAGCTGTTAGGATTATCACTAAAACTCGGCGTAACGTGCAAAATCACTTTTTCATCTTTTAACCCATAGCCTACTCGCAGGTCGTCCGTTTCACAAATCTGAAACACTGCTGTATCAACTCCGTTATAAACGACGCAATGTTTTTTATCCGCTAAAAACGGGGATTGTTGCGCCCTTTCCATAAGCCATTCGGACACAGAAACAACCGTTAAATTCGAAAATCCGTCAAATGCTTTTCGCATTTTTTTCCATGAATGGTGCGTTCGATCAAACAGCAAAGATTTCGTTTCCTTTTTATACCGTGAACACTTGCCGCAACCCGTTTTCCATTTCTCGCATTCAACCGCATGTCCGCAATTTGCCGTATACATAAACTCCGCATGCAACGTCAACACAGTTTTGATTCCTGACTTTTTTAACCAAGAAACCAAACGATAAATATTCACGAAATATCCGTTAATACAATGCAAGTGCACAATGTCCGGTTTTTCGCGTTTCATAATAGAAATCAATTTGTTCGTTGAGAAAAAACACCCGCCATACATTAGTCCCGTCAAACGACTGAACAAATTTTGTATTTTTGCGTACCACTCAGGACAAGTTTTATATACGTTTTTCTCTGGAATTTTTTCTCCGCGACCGTAACAAACCACGCTTTCGATATTTGCTTCTTGTAAGGCGTTATGAATCACAGAAACAATTTTCCCCGTACTGCCTTTTTTGTATACGCAATTCACTTGAAGTACTTTCATTTTAACTTCCTAATATCAAGTTATATAATTCTTGACTGGTTTTTTGTGGATTGTGATATTTCTCCGCCGCGACAAGTGCTTGTCGTGCAACTTCTTCTGTCTTTTCACTCTCGGAAAAAAGCATTTTCAATTTCTTTTTTAAGTCTTCTTTGCTGGTTACTACTATACCGCAATCATTTCTCAATAAATGCTTTATGGAAGATACTTCTTCCGGTCCATACGCAAACAACGGAATCCCGCTCGCCAAACTATCCGCAATCTTTGTAGAAACAGAATGTTTCACTCTACTGATGGATGTTTCATCAAATGCTTCTACGTGTAAAAGCGCATCCGAAGCAAAAAACGTTTTTGTAAATTCTTCCCCCGTAATAAACGGATAAAATTGAACCGACTGGATATTTTCAAATTCTCTTTTTACTTCATCCCAAATATCGCTACAATAAATCTCTAACGAATAGTCCGTTTTTTCTTCTTGATTCATTTCGTCGATAACCCGTCCAATCTCTGCAATGGATTTGTATCGATTGATTGTCAGTTTTCCAAAATATCTGATTGTTTTAATATTTTCTTTGACGCGAATGTTCGATGAAACGTTATAATTCGTGCCCATCATAATCGTAAACGTTGGTTTCTCAAATTCTTTTTTATAGAATTCACTTAACTCGTACGCAATAGAAATTAAAACTTTAGATTTTCCAAATAATTCTTTGCTCTTTCTTTGAATCCGCTTTTTCCAAAGCGGTCCCAATAAAGTTTTCGGGGGATTAATCGAATAAAAATCATCGCAAATATAGGTAAAGATTGGCAGATTGTATTCCTTTGCAATCTTCAAAGCAATATGATAAAGGAATTTCCCGCTACCGATCGCCACAAAAATACACGTAGGTTTTTCTTTCTCTATCCATGCTTTTAAGGCTTTATTATACCAAGGCGAAATTGACCAAATAAAATCCCTTAACAATTCTCTGTGCGGCATTCTGTTTTTTATCGCGCTACAACTTTTTTTACTCTGCGTATTTTGAGCCACAGCGCCTTGTTCTCCTACTGCAGGCGATACAACCGTTCCCGCAACTTTTCTCGTAAAAACCCCTTTCAACGCATTTTTATCCGTAATCCGAAAAAACGACGAGCATACGTCTTCTTTCGGAGTGTAACCGTTTATATAAAGCTGACAAATCTCTTCTGGTTGAAATTCAGAAAACATTGCAAGTAAAGCTTTCCCAATGCTATGTCTAGGTGACATTGGATTGTGAGAAATAATCAGTACTTTCATAAGAAATTTTTAACAACCTCAACCAAATTTTGATACGTTTTCGCTCTATCGAATTTTTCTTCGGCGCATTTCCGTGCGTTTTTCCCCATTTGTACACGCAACGTCTCATCTTGCATTAACCTGTGTATGGTTTCCGCCAATTGCTCCGCCGAATATCCCACGCAATTATATCCCATATTATAACTTTCAATTAGGTTGCAATATTCTCGACTGTTTTGCGTATTGATTACGGGCAATACACACGCCGCATAATCCCCGTGTTTATTGATAATACTCGCTACCGAACTTCCAATAATAGGATTGATAACCATATCGCAAGCACACAATCGCCCGCACATTTCCGAATACGGTAAAAACCCTGTAAACTCTACTTCTACACCTTTATGTTTTGCGTATTCTGCAAAGCTTTCTCTTTCAGCCCCATCGCCCATTACAAGAAAGGCGGGGGGAGCTTTCATCAATGACAAAGCATCTATCACGAGTTTGATATCATAACTTTTTTCCAAAGACCCACAATACGCTAATGTGATTTTTTCTTCCTTTCGGCAGTTTCCCTTTTCCACGTTTTCATCGAATCTCGCCAAATTTATACCAATATATGCAGCGGTTCCCTTTTGGCATTTCCGATTTACCTTTAAAGCCCGATCCACGTAAGTTTGTGATACTGCGCAAATCGCATCCGCTCTTTTATAGATCTGATTCGCCTTTAACTTTAATGGCAAAAACAACAAATCGCTAATAACGGGAATATTGATTGCCATTTTAAACGCTTCCGGCCAAAGATCTTGAATGTCAACAATTAACGGAATGTTATTTTTCTTAGCATATTTACTGACAAGATTGGCAACGTCTAACGTAGGTACAACTTGATAAATCAAATCAGCTTTCGGTTGTGATTTTAAATATTTTAACGTATTTTTCGCAAAAACTTTAGACGTTTTTAAACGCTGTAAGCTAATATTTTTCTTATAGCCGATTTCTTGTATAAACGTTACTTTATAGGGAATCCCTGAGACCAATTTATCTATATTGTCTCGAAAAGTTTTTGTTCTTTGATAAAATGCCGACGTGATCACTTCCAATTCAATATTCGGTGTCTGCGCAAGCATTTCCGCCAACTCACGATATCGATTGCTTTCTTTTTCTTGAACAAAATGAAAATAATTTGTTATTAAATAGACCTTTTTCATCATAAAACTGCTTCCTGTCCCCTGATTTGAACGTACTTTACCTGCGTGCTTCTAACAAAAAACCATCTTCGATTTCTGTCTCGAAGCGAAAAAGCTATAACTTGTGATACTTTCAAAATCCAACCCCGTCGAAATTTGAAACACCCGTTTCCCCCGTTGAGAAGAACAATTTCTTTTCCTTGCGCTTAAAAGGCATATGGATTGCATTAACAATTTTTCTCGTATTTCTTTTTCCGTAACCGCAATTCACTTAAAGTACATTTTTAATTCATTCTAAAAATTATTCTAAATAATAAACATCTTTTTTCGAATAAAAATCTTGCATCACCAATGCAATTGCCTTCGATATATTTTCGTCAATAACATCATTGCTTTTCCCTAATTCGACAGCTTTTGTAAACACAGCGATTTCGTAACGTATACCTTCACCATCTAACTGATAAAAAAATCTCTTGTTTTCAGTAGGGTTTTCGTATCTGATTTCAAAATAATCCGTCTTCCACCATGGTGCAGGTACATATATGTATCCGTTTGATCCCGTTATAATTAAACTACCTTCTGATTTCGCACACTTTGCTACTTTAATTGATGCAGTTGAATCTTTGTATAAAAAATCAATTTTGGTAAACGAATCGAAAGAATTTTCTTTATCAATTAATTTTGTTGTTATTCGTTTACTTAAATAATTGACTCCCAATAAATCAAAAATCGGTAACAAAGCGAGTGGCGCCCATTCTGTAATTGTATTCCAATTATTTTTTAATTGCTCCTTTGTATAATTATGAACATCTTTAAGACTTGTACAAGTTGCATCAACAGAAAGAATATCGCCTATTTTACCTGTTTTTGCCAACAAAATCAGCCTTTTATACGCCGTAGTGTATGCCGTTTTTATACCTTCCATCAATATGCATTTATTATTTGTTGCTATCGAAACAAGTTCCAAAAAATCTTTTTCGTTTAGTGATATAGGAGCTTCACATAACACATGTTTTTTTTCAAGTAATGCTTTTTTAATTTGCTCATAGTGATTTTTGGGATGAGACGTTATATAAACGGCATCCACCTTTTTAAGAAGATCTACATAATCATCTACTTTCGCAATATTATCAATATCGCAATTTGAACACACAATTTCTATTCCATTTACATAGGATGCTTCTTTTGTGAATTTTTGCAAGCTGGTATGCTCATTATCCGCTTCGCCAATAATCCCCACTTTTATTTTAGCATTACTTGCCCTGATGTCTGTGCTTGAAACACCTTGTGTCCTAGGCAAATATACAACTTTACAATAATCCTTTAGATAATCAAAATAACCATTCCAGTCTGAACCAACAGTAAAGATATCAATGCCATATTTTTTAATGTCATCTATTTTTTGTCCTTCATACTCTTCAACAATGACTTCGTCGGCTATTTTTAACGCTTCAAGTGCCGCAACTCTCTCCATTAAACTTTGTCTATTATTGATTTTGCCGCGAATTTTATCGTAATCGTCGCTCGTTACCCCAACAATTAAATAGTCGCCTAAAGCCTTTGCGCGATTCAACAAGTTTATATGTCCGTAATGTAACAAATCAAATGTTCCGTAAGTTATAACTTTAGTCATTACTGTACCTTTTTTAATTATAGAATAATTTAGTGAGCGCTGAAATTAAAACATCGTAATCTTCATAACTTAAAGCACCTATGTGCCCAACTCTAAAGATTTTATCTTTCATCTCGCCCGAATTTGGACAAACCCAAATCCCATATTCATTTTTTAAAATATTGCATACTTCATACGCAGATATATCTTTTGTATATAAAGCTGTTACGGCATTAGATGGGCTTTTTGTTACCATCTCTAATGGTAAATTTTTTATATTCTCGCGAAAATATTGTGCCAAATCTTTTACCTTAGCAACTTCGCCACAAACTCCTCCCTGACTTTTGATATGCCTCAACCTTTCGTGTATTTGCAATAATACGCTTACCGCTGGAGTAAATGGCGTTTGACCCCTTTCTTGATTTTTGAGAGCGCTTTTTAGATTCAAATACATGCACTTGGCATTTTTCTCGAACACCCTTTTTATTGCTTCTTTTGAAAGTACTATAATTGATACACCAGGAGCGCACGCCAAAGCTTTTTGCGAGCCTGTAATTATAACGTTAGCTCCTAGCCCCAACATATCAACATTATCAGCAAGAAAAGCACTTATTGCATCTACAACAAGAAAAAGCCCGTTTCTTTTACAAAAATCACTAATCAGCTGTGCATCATATAAAACGCCAGTAGAAGTTTCGTGTAGATTGACTAAAAATGCCGTATAGTTTTTACTTTCGTATTGTGAAAGTTTATCTTTTGTTAAATTCTCTCCAACCCCTAAGGATATTTCATCATACGGAATATTATAAAGTTTCAACAACTCCACAAATCGTTGTCCAAAACTTCCTCCATTAACGACCAATGCTTTATCGGAGATTCTCAAAGTATTCATCACTACAGCTTCCATTGACGCTGTACCAGATCCAGTAATAAACACTGCTTTTGCCTGACTTGGTGCATTTAATAGTTCTAAAATCATGTTCTCATTTTCCAACATAATTTTAGAAAACTCTTCTGTCCTAAAATAAGGAATCTGTTGTCCACCAATTTTTAAAACACTTTCATCCGATTGTACTGGACCTACCGAAAAATTTAACATATATGCTCCATCAAACTTTTAATCTATACTAATCTATTACTATCTTTTTGCGTGACATGAAGGTATTTTATATTCAACTATACTTTTTTATTAGTTTTAGTTCTGCTTTTTGTTATCAACGTAAATAAAATCATCTTCTATTTGCGCATAAAAACTATGCTTAGGTTTTTGCATTTCATTGGGCGGCAATTTCATATAATCACCATAATATTTTTTAAGATGTTCGTGATAATGACTAAATGCATAACTTTTCGTCCCTTCAAATTCTACTTCAACAGACTTTTCAAACAATTCTTTGGGAAAAACTTCTTTTTTTGAATCCTTATCAGCATTAGTGCTCACGAACTTACTGTTTACGTAACTATATTTTTGTTGATACGTCAAAATTTTTTTCTTATAATAATAAACTTTTTCTTCCTTAAAGATTGGGGATAAAATAGGACCGATAATCTTTGCCAGCTTTGTATTAACATTCTTAAAATCCGCTCGGCATAACGCATG
>JAFVRU010000028.1 GCA_017504065.1 Clostridia bacterium | reverse complement strand
GTAGAAGCAAAGCGTTTTACCGCAAATATTCATCTTCGCAACGGTGTCTCTACCGTAATTAAAGCGGTCGCCGTGCCAGCTCACGTTGGAGTTGATCTTCTTATACGACGTCAATTCGTTCTTAATATCGCTATAATAGCCTTTTACAACTTCTTCGCTTTGGCGCATTTTCGCCGTGAAGCTCTTCTTCAAACGGATCACCAAGCCCGTTTCCGCGTCCACGAGTTCGTTTTCAAGATCGATCGTTTCCGTAGCCGCCAATTCTTCGGTTGCAGGCGCAACGGGTTCTTCAACGACAGGTTCTTCCACGACTTCCGCAACGGGTTCTTCCGTAACCGCTTCTTCTACGACGGGTTCTTCGACCGTTTCTTCAACAGGTTCTTCCGCCACGGGTTCTTCGACTACTTCCGCGACGGGTTCTTCCTTTTCCGCGCAGGTCGCGCAAGCGCGACAAAGTTCTTCCGAAACGCCTTTTGCGATTGCGTTGATACCTTCTTCGTCGATCAACAAATCGTACGTGGGTTCTTCACAAGGTTCTTCACAAACCAATTTTTCGTCCAAGATTCCAGCAATGCGGTCATAATCCACTTCGGGTTGCAAATTCAATTTTTCCGCAACCTTTTCCGCGATTTGCGTCAAGCCTTCGTCGTCCAACGTAACGTCGTAGGATTGTTCCGCGCCGTCCGTCAACTTCGCAACGACAACGTCTGCCAAACGGTCGTAGTCGATTTCGGGAACAACGACTTTCGCCGCGCAAGCTTCCGCCAAACGGTCGTAATCGATTTCAGGCATTACGATCTTTGCCGCGCAAGCTTCTGCAATCGCATTCACATCCACCGCCGCAGCTACCGCTTTCGCAACGTCTTCTTGAATGCGGGTATATTGTACTTTTTCAGGGAACGGCAAGGATTCGACAACCTTTTCCGCCGCGCCGTTGATGATCTTGTCGTAATCGATCTTCGCTTCTACCGCGGGCGTTTCAAGCAACGCTTCCGTTTCGGGCTCTGCATTTTTGAGTTCGTGCAAAACTTCCAAAAGCTTATCGCCGACTTCGTCTACGATACGGCTGTAATCCACGTTCTCTGCAACAGGAATCGCCGCGACTGCGTCCAATACCTGACGGCTGTGTTCTACGAGATGTTCTTCCGTTTTTTCCGTAATGTAATCGGAAAGTTTTCTATAATCGTCTTCGGTAGGAAGATACCCTTCAGAGAGCTTTGCGTGGATTTCTTCCAACACGCGGTCGATTTGTTCAAGCAAGTTTTCTTTTTCTTCGATCGACGTGAGCTTTGTCCCGATCTCGTCGGAAATATAGGACGTTACGCCTTCGTAAATCGATTGCAGCTGCATATAGCTGTATTTGATTTCGCGGACTTCGTCCAACAGCGTTTGCAAGTGCTCCAAAGCCGTGATTTTGTCGTCCATCGAATTCAGGCGGTCGCCGACTTCTTTGGTCAACAAATTCGTCAAACCGTCGTAAATGGTTTGATTTTGTTTGTAGCTGTAACGAATCTCTTGCGAAATTGCGGACGCGGATTTTTCCTTATCCGTTTTCATTTCTTGATACAGAGATCCCGTTTGCACGGACGAATAGCGCATTTCGCGCAAAAGTTCGTTGCGGATCTTTTGAAGATCTCTCGCTATGTATTGGTACAAACCCAATCCGTCCACAGTCGTTTCACGTCTTTTTTTATCTGCCATTTTTACACCTCGGTTTTCGTTTGCTTATAGCAAAACCTACTTTTACAAGTACCATTATAACACATCCGAACGGTATGGTCAAGGGTTTTACGGAAATTATTTGGAAAAAAAGCGACTTTTTTTGAAAAAACTCCCGTTTCAACGCGGACACGGTAGCCCCTTTTGTCGAAACGAGAGTTTTTTTCAGGGGAATTTCATCCCCTTTTATTCCGTAAACGAAACTTGCTTTTTCGCCATCTTTCTTTGTATCCACTTCACGAGCTCTACAACGGGCACTACGCACGCGCCGAGCAGTAACGCAAACGCGTATTCCGTCCATTCCACGGAAACAAACCCGAACGCGTCCGCCAAGAACGGAATTTCACACACGAGCGTCGTCGCAAGCAACGATCCAAGCCCCGCAATCAGCAGGAATTTGTTTTGCTTTTTCAAGTGGAACAAGCTTTGCCGTTGCGAGCGCATATTCAAGCTATGGAAAATCTCCGCCATCGACAAAGTCAAGAACGCCATTGTCATACCGTGCGCGCTCGTTTCCAACGTCCAAGTCCCCGTTTCCAAACGGTGGCCAAGGAAATACGAAAACAGGGTTAATCCCGCAATCAAAACGCCTTGGTAGAGCAAATCCACGCCCAATCCGCCGGAGAATATTCCTTCCTTTGACGATCGGGGTTTTCGCTTCATTACTTCGGGTTCAGCGCGTTCCATACCGAGCGCCAACGCAGGGAAACAGTCCGTTACTAAGTTGATCCAAAGCAAATGTACGGGCTCTAATAACGTTACGCCGAGCAATGTCGCGATAAAGACTCCGATGACTTCGCTCATATTCGAAGCTAATAAGAACTGAATGGCTTTGCGGATATTGTCGTAGATCCGCCGCCCTTCTTCGACCGCGCCGACGATCGTCGCGAAATTGTCGTCCGTCAAGACCATATCCGCTACGTTTTTGGTAACGTCCGTGCCCGTGATCCCCATTCCGACGCCGATATCCGCCGTTTTAATGGAAGGCGCGTCGTTTACGCCGTCCCCCGTCATCGCCGTTACGTGCCCCGTCGTTTGCCATGCTGTAACGATACGCGTTTTATGCTCGGGCTGCACGCGAGCGTAGACGCTGATATTTTGGAATTCTTTCGCGAACGTTTCATCGTCCATATCGTCGAGTTCCGAGCCCGTAATCGCGCGAGCTCCGTCCGATAAAATCCCCAACTCTTTCGCGATGGCTTTTGCCGTATCCACGTGATCGCCCGTAATCATAATCGGTCTGATCCCCGCTTCACGGCATTGTTCGATCGCCGCTTTCACTTCGGGACGGACTGGATCAATCATACCGCAAAGCCCGACGAAACAAAGCTCTTGTTCCAAAGCCGCCGATTCATACTCCGTAGGCTGGTGCTGCCAAACCCGTTCCGCGCAAGCCAAGACACGCAGAGCGCGGTCTGCCATATCTTTATTCGCCGCAAGAATTTGCGCCTTGTGTTCCGCCGTCATCGGCACGGCTTTTCCGTCTAATAAATAATACGCGCAACGGTCTACCACCACGTCGGGCGCGCCTTTTGTGTATTGTATATACTCCGCCGACGAAGCGTGTACGGTGGACATCATCTTACGGTTGGAGTCGAAAGGCACTTCTCCCACGCGCGGCAAACGTGTTTTTAAGTCCGTTTTACTTTCCCCGATTTTGTTCGCCCATACGACGAGCGCCGTTTCCGTAGGCTCGCCCGTAGCGCCGCCGTTCTCATCGAGCTCCGCGTCGCTGCAAAGCGCCATGCCGATTGCGATTTGGCGTTCGTTTTCGCCGAAGAAATCGACTACGGTCATCTTGTTTTGCGTCAGCGTGCCCGTTTTATCCGAGCAAATAATTTGCGCGCAACCGAGCGTTTCCACCGCCGTCAGCTTGCGAATAATCGCGTTGCGCTTGGACATGTTCGTAACTCCGATCGAAAGCACGACGGTAACGACCGTTGCTAAGCCTTCGGGAATTGCCGCTACGGCAAGCGATACGGCTACCATGAACGAGCTTAAAGCAAACTCGAAATTGAAACTACCTTCACGGATCAACTGCACGCCGAATACGACCGCGCAGATCCCCAAAACCAACCAAGTGAGCACTTTGGACAACTGACCGAGCTTGATTTGCAGGGGCGTTTTCCCTTCTTTCGCCTGCGCCAAAGCGCCCGCAATTTTCCCCATCTCGGTTTCCATACCCGTTGCCGTTACAGCCGCAATCCCGCGACCGTATACGACGGTACTGCCCATGTAAACCATATTTTTCCGATCGCCGAGCGGCACGTCTTTCCTATTCTCGGAAAGTTGTAAGGCTTCCGTAATTTTCGTAACGGGCAACGATTCCCCTGTGAGCGCCGCTTCTTCGACTTTCAGACTCGCGCTTTCCAAAACCCGAGCGTCTGCGGGAACGGCGTCGCCTGCTTCCAGCAATACGATATCCCCGACGACGAGTTCTTCGCTCGGTACGGCGATTATTTTGCCGTCGCGGAGCACTTTTGAAGTTGCCGCCGACATCTTTTGCAGGGCTTCGATGGCTTTTTCCGCTTTGCTTTCTTGGAATACGCCCAAAACCGCGTTTACGATTACAACCGCCATAATAATGATCACGTCAGCAAAGCCTTCGTCTTCTACAACGGCAAGCACACCGCTAATCACCGCCGCCACGATCAGAATAATCGTCATCGGATCGGTTAACTGTTGCAAGAAACGGACAATGAGCGGTTTTTTCTTCGCTTCCGTCAGCTTATTCCTGCCGTTTTCGGCAAGTCGGCGTTCCGCTTCCGGCGTAGAAAGCCCGCTGTCTTTCGACGTGTTTAACGCGCCTACGACCGTTTGCGTATCTTCGCAATAATGTTTCATAGAATCTCCTTTATATATATTTTATTTTTTACCACGTATTTTTATCCCGTTGCATGAAAAAACCGAGTACGTTATCGTACTCGGTTACGCGCAATTTAAGACCTTGTACGATTTGTTTTCATACATGAGTCTCGCATATTAAGACAAGCCAGACGGAAACCGCCGTGTGTTGACTTGTCGCGCTGTTCGCGCTTGCTACTCCCCCAATGGGATATAGATGATAGCAAAATTATAACAGATTCGGAAAATTTTGTCAATCTTCCAACTGCATTTTTTTGTGAAATTTTCGCAAAAGATTATTCTTCGTCGTCGGGAATTTCAACGTTATGATACACGTTTTGTACGTCGTCGTTTTCTTCCAATGCGTCGATCATTTTCAAGAACGTTTCCAGCTTATCCGCGGGAAGCTCGATCTTGTTTTGCGAAATCATCGCCACTTCCGCT
>JAFVRU010000027.1 GCA_017504065.1 Clostridia bacterium | reverse complement strand
ATTATAGCCATCCCCGAATTATTTTGCGGAGAAAGAAAAATTGAATATCCAAATTCTAAGTCAGATAAATCTTTTAGAAAATCCTCAAATTCATTCTCTATTTCTTTTAAGTAATCAATAGAAATTTCTCCATAATATTCTGTTCTATGAACCTCGACAATGTATATTTCGTCAACAGAATCAATTAATTCATTAAAATCATAACGATAATAATGGTTGCAACCAGACAACAAAAACATAAACAAACTAATTAATATAATACTTATTTTTTTCATTTATCGTTTTACCCCTCCTAAATAATCCGCATAAACCTCCCACGGCATTTCATAATACTTATCCCAATCTCCATTGATACGACAATAAATATTATAAATCACAGAAGGTAACGCCATAAATAAAGTAAAAACAGCTGGACCATGAAGCGCAAGTTGTGCGAAATGCCCCCATTCGTGATTAACTGTATTAATATCATGTTTCTCTCCTTTTTGTAAAAACATTACTCCAAACGAGAAGGAATTCCCAGCAAAACCCTGAATTATAACAGCCTCTCCTTTATAGAATGAAACCTTATTCACCTTTGACATATCTGGATTAGAATTAAACGGATTCCAATTAATTGCCTCCATATCACTTTGTATTAATGGATCCCATGATGAAGCCATCACAAATCCTCCATACATCATTAAAGACAATTCAGCTTGCAATAAAGTCCCATATCCAGGTAATAGGCATAGTAAACCTCCACTCCTAATTGTTGTTCCTATCAAACCAATACTGACTATAGAAATTAATAATCCCCCGACGAACCTACCAAAATCAGCTATCCATTCAGGAAGATGTCCACTTGGATCAGCATACATAACCGGATTATTTCCGCAGTATGCGTACAGGTTTAAGCCATTGATACTTTCAGGATCGAGATATTCAATCCCGTCGGGAGAAATAAATCTGCCCGTCGTCGGGTCGTAATATCTTGCGTGCAAATAATACAATCCCGTTTCCCAATCGTAATAATACCCACGGTATCTAAACGGGTTTTCGTACGCAAGATCGTTACAAGCCGAATCCACTACTTCTACCGTATGTCCGCCCCAAGCATTGTATGCGTATCTAACCACAACCTTGCCTGTATTGTCCAAAATCGCAATGATATTTCCTTGCGCGTCCTTTCGGTACAGATAGATTTTCCCGTCGTATTGCACACCCGCAACGCCCGTATGATCGTACAAGAACAACAAACCGTTGCTTTGCGTAATCAGGTTTCCGTTCCCATCGTAAGTAAACGTAATATCCCCTTTCGTCAACCGTCTGCCTTGCATATCGTACGTAAACGTCGTGCCGCCGTAAGCGGTCAATTTGCCCATCGTCCATTCGGTTTGGTGTCCGCGGTACGTTGTGGGATTCCCGACTGCGTCATACGCAAACGTTGCACCGTTGTAAGAAATCAATCGATCCCCGTCGTATGCGTAATCAATCCTTGTAAACGTACATTCTTCCACGTCCGTTTTCAGCGTGAATTCCGTTTCCCGTCTCGACAAAATATTCCCGTTGTTGTCATAAGTAAACAACCGCGTTTTTCCAAACTTTTTGTTGTCTTCTCGCACAAGTCGGTTTAAGGTATCATACTCGTATCTCGCCACCAACGCGCCGTTTTCGAACACCTTTTGGATATTCCCGTTCTCGTCGTAGGAATACTTCACGTGCTCGTTCAACGCGTACATGCCTGCTGATTTCGAGCCGAAATACACCGCAGACGGCATATCCGTAGCATGATCCCCGATCTTTCGGTACACGATTTGTTCTTCCGCGAGCTTTTCGCCGTCGATACAAAGCGTTTTCCCCTTAGGTCTATTGAGTATATCATATTTCGGTTGAATTGTCAAGCCTAATACGCCAATTTCTTCCAATCTACCTTGCGCCGTATCTTCATAACGGTACGTATATTGCATACTTTCCGGCGCAACGAGTTCTTCCCCCGTGATTTCCGCTTCAAAAATTTCTTCTTGGGTCAATTCTTCCCCGAAAATAATCTCTTTTCCGCCTAACCGTTCAAAATCATCATAGAAGTATTTCTCGTTGATTTTCGTTTCGCCGTTTTCGATTTCTTTATACCATTTTACCTTATCCATCGGATTATACGCAAATACTCTTTTCCGCGTTTCCGTTTCGTTTTCGCTTTCCGTGATACTCCGCAAACGATTCGCTTGCTCGTATTCGTATGCCGATTTCTTTTGCGTTTCTCCTACGGTATAGCTTTCTTGCACGAGTCGGTCTTGCGTATCTTTTTGCAACGTACGTTCTTCACCGTTTGCATTCCGTTCCGTAATTTCTTCGCCAGAATCCGTTGACGTATACGTAAACACGGCATATTCCGCGTTCCCGTTGCGCCCGATTTTCGTTACACGCTGTTTTTCGTCGTATTCGTATTCTACTTGTTCGTTCCCGCTGACAAGCTTCGTCAACAGCCCGTATTGGTATTCCTTTTGCGTGCTGTTTTCTTCTCCGTCTGCCGTATTCCCCGAAACGGAAGTAACGTTCCCAAACTCGTCATAGCCGTACGCCACGCCCGTTTCCGAGTTTTCCGTTGCCGCCTTTGCTTCCGCAAGGTAATACTTGCTCGTTCCGTCCAAGCTGTTATACGTATACCGCTTTGTCAAGTTGCCCTTTTCGTCGTAAATCCGTTCTTCGATTTGCTTGCCAAGACTCAATTCCGCGCCAACCAAATATTTTTCCGTTTTTACAAGCTCGCCTTTTTGACTATAAGCATACGTTTCCTTTTCCGTATACGTTCCGTCCATAGCGTATACCCGTTTGGTCTTTACTTCCGTCAAACGGTTTTCCAAGTCGTATACGTAAGTTTTCTCCACCGCTTCCGTATTCGCTGTGCTGCTGATTCGTCTTGCGCTCCAATCCTTTTTGATCGGTTGGCAAAATTCGTTATATTCGGTAGTTTCAACGACTCCGTCGTCGAACGCGTTTTCCGCAAGGCTTGTCGCATACAATTCACTTTTCGGAGCGCTCGTCGCCGTAGTTTTCGTCAAAGCGCCCGTTGTCGCGTCGTATTCGTAACTATACGTTTCCGCTTGCACTACGCGCCCGTTTGCATACTCTACGTATTTCGTTGCTTGGTTTTGTTCGTCCAACTCATACGCCGTTTTTTGCTTCCCGTCTTCCGCTTCCACGGCTATGATCTTGTCGTCTGCGCCATAAGTAAAGGTGATCGTTACTCGGCTGCGTTCTTCCATAGAATCTGCAAGCTCAAGCTCTTTCCCGATCTTTTTGAGCTTGGATTTTTGAATGAACGTAAGCGTATTCGTTCCGTATTCGATTTCCGTTTCGAGCAAGTTTTCCACTCCGCTAACCGAAACAGGCACGTTGCCGCTATAACCGAATTGCAAACTGTCGTTCGAGCCGAACTTGACTTCGCTAAGCTTTTCTTCGCTGTAGAAATATTCCGTTTTTTGTCCGTGAATATCCGTAATACTGATCAAGCGGTTTGCAAAATCGTACGTACAAAGTACTTGTTTCCCCGTGTTGTCGTACAAGCGCGAAACTCGGGTTTTGCCGAGCACCGTTTCGTACTCAATCCCCACGTAGTTTTCATACTTGTCGTATACCGCCACGAGCATTCCTTGTTCGTTAAAGCCCTTGACTTGCTTTCCGTCCGTAACAAAACTCATCGGCAAGCTTTGTTTTAATTTCTGCAACTCCGCATTTTTATTATAATATTCTTTATAATACTGATCAAGCTGGGCTTTGGCTTGATCCTTCTCAGAAAGGATTCGATTGATTTGAAGCTCTACAGACGTATTCTGCTCGGCAAGTTGCGTAAGGTACAAGTTTCTTTGACGGAACAATGCCTTTAAACTATACCCGTCTCTTCGGGTTTCGTAAACTTCTTCGTCTTCGCTATCGGTTTCGGGCTCAAATTCGTTGAATAAAGCAGAATTGTTAAATCTATCAAAGTAAGTTTGCTCAACGATTTCGTCATTCTGAAGCTTATTCTCTATAACTGTACAAGTTTCCGTTATATAAGTTGCAGTTGCCGATTCCCCATTTACTGGATTAAACAGTTTGGCTTGTACCATACTCTCTATACCGCTTTGATCAAATGCTTTCACCCATGCAATATGTCTTTGTAACGTACTGGTGATTTCATAAATCGAACTTCTCAATGCAATACTTTGCAAAGAAACGTTCTCCGAGTCCGGCGCAAGAATATTTACTGCGACAATCTCTTTCGTTGCGGCGTCCTGTTGCATAATCAAAGATTGATATTGCAACGATTCTTTGCTCATCAGCAATAGACCTTCTTCGTCCGCCGAAGATTTAAACTCCTCGAACTTGCCCGTGCTAAGATCCTGCAATGTTGTAATTGTAGACAAACTCCCGTTATCGCATTTTACCACCACGTAGTCTTTCAACGCTTTTTCATACGCTTTTACCTGTTCTTCAAGCTGTTTATATTCTGTTTGGCGTTTCTCCAAATACTCGCTATCGTTATATCCTTCCGCCGCTGTTACAGCTTTTAAACCGCTTGCCGAACAGTATTCTACAAATATTTCTTTGTCTTCATACGTCAATCGCCCGTCCGCCGTGCTTGTAATATTCTCTTTTTCAGTAATCTCTATATACGTCTTTTCCCCGAGCTCGTCCAAATAATAATATTTTTCTTTGAACGTGTGCTTTGCCCCGTTTCCGTCCGTATATACGTAATTCGGTTCGTCATACCGCAACGTTTCACTTACGTTTAAGCGAAAATTTTCATTCGGATTGCGACTGTCGTAAACGTGCAAAATCGGCATTCCCATTACCGAGTTTTCCGCCGAAACTCCGACAAACGCCATTGTCAAATCCCCGCTCGACAAATCAACTTGTCCCACGGCTTTCCCCGCGAGCGGAATCTCTTTTTTCAACGAAACCAAGCCTTCTCCCGCCTTATACGCGGTATTTAACGCGGATTTTTGCATCGTAACACTCGAGTCAGCAATGTTAATCGTTTTCGTAGAATCATCGGTAGGCGGATAATCATTAACGTAAGCTGAAAACCTATCTTTTGCTTCATCTACAGGCATTTCGTCCACGCATACCTTATCCACAAAATTCTGCAATACTTCGAACAGATCTTCCGAATACTCTCCCTGCACAGGCAACACCGCCGCCGCGCTGATAACACTCAGCTTGTGCAGGATATCCCCGCCAAATTCCATATCGGCGGCTGCTTCCGATAAAACGTTCGCTGTCGCGACTGCCGATGAAATCATATTCCGTTCCGCCATATACACGATCAGTTCTTCATTCCCGCTGAATACGTTGTTCAAAAATTCGACTGCCGCCGCGCTGTTGTCATTCTGCGTTACCAACCACGAATACCCTCCAAGATTTACCTGATTCGTAAAATTTTCGCTAGTCGGTAATTTCATGGCTGCCCATTGATCCGCATTTGATGAATTCTTTATTGTCGACAATAAAAAGCTCGATCCGATAAACGCGCTATAGGTATTTTGAGTTGATTCGCTCGCATAATCAAACGGTTCAT
>JAFVRU010000004.1 GCA_017504065.1 Clostridia bacterium | reverse complement strand
TAAAAATTTTTCGTTCAAACGCTTGACATCACTTTACAGATTTGATATTATATATAGGCTGTGTAAAAATGCGTTGTATGGGTTGATGCGGGAAGTTACTGCAAATCCAAAGCAAAAAGCCGCTTTGGCAGATAATTTCCGTTGACAAAAGTGGGACTTGATTCCTGCGACTAACCGAGGCTTTGCGTAAGAACGCTCGGGAAAAACAAGGGTGTTTTTATTTTGCGAAAGGCTCGATACACACGGATAGGTTGATACAGCAAATAAAAAGTTAGTATAAAGAGAAAGGAGTAACAACAATGGCAGTACAGAAAATCAGAATCAAGTTGGCGGCATACGATCACGAACTTGTAGACGAAGCGGCAAGCCGCATCGTGGAAACGATGAAGAAGAGCGGGGCTAAGATCAGCGGTCCGATTCCCCTTCCTACGGAAAGAGAAATCGTAACGATTCTTCGTTCCCCCCACAAGTATAAGGATTCCCGTGAACAGTTCGAAATGAGAACGTATAAGAGAATCATCGACATCTATTCCCCCAACGCAAAGTTGCTTGACTCGATCCATCTCCCTGCGGGCGTGGATATCAAGATCAAGCTCTAATCATCAATTTACCGAGAAATACTTTCAAAGGTATTCGAGAATAAAAAACAAAAGGAGTGAACTTTATCAATGAATAAAGCAATCATCGGTCGCAAAGTTGGCATGACGCAAATCTTTGCAGAAGACGGGAAAATGATTCCCGTTACGGTAGTGGAAGCAGGTCCTTGCCCCGTAGTACAAGTTAAGACGGTGGCAAACGACGGTTACGCGGCGTTGAAGCTCGGCTTCATCGAAACGAACGAAAAGGCGCTCACGAAGCCCGAACTCGGTCAATTCAAAAAAGCTGGCGTAAAACCCCACAAGGTATTGAAAGAAATCAGAGTAGAAAACGCTGAATCTTTCACAGTAGGCACGGAACTCAAAGCGGACGTATTCGCAGCGGGGGACAAGGTAGACGTATCGGGTGTTACGAAAGGGCACGGGTTTACGGGTGTTATTAAGAAGTGGAACCAACACAGATTGAAGATGACGCACGGTACTGGTCCTGTACACAGAGAACCCGGTTCTATGGGTCCCATCAGCTCCCCTTCGAGAGTCTTCAAGAACAAGCATCTTGCAGGGCAATACGGTGTGGATAACGTTACCATTCAAAATCTCGAAGTTGTACGCGTAGATTTGAACAGAAACGCAATTCTCATCAAGGGTGCGATCCCCGGTCCTAAGGGCAGCATCGTTACCATCGCGGATAGCGTTAAGAGCAAATAAGGAGAGTGAAAGACAATGGCGGCTATTAAAGTATTAAATATGAGCGGCTCGGAAGTCGGTAGCATCGAACTCAACGACAACGTATTCGGTGTTGAATACAACGAGCCTTTGATTCATCAAGCAGTCGTTACCCGTCTTGCGAATGAAAGACAGGGTACAAAATCCACCCTCACGAGAACGGAAGTAAGAGGCGGCGGTATTAAGCCTTGGAGACAAAAGGGTACGGGACGTGCTCGTCAAGGTTCGATCCGCGCTCCCCAATGGATTAAAGGTGGCGTAGTATTCGCTCCGAAATCCCGCGACTTCTCGAAGAAGATGAACGCGAAAGCGAAGAAAGCGGCGCTTTACTCCGCGCTTTCCAAGAAAGTTGCCGACGGCGAATTTATCGTTGTGGACGAGCTTAAGGTAGCGGAAGCGAAGACGAAAGTGATGGCGAACTTTGCGAAAGCGTTGGGGCTTACGAAAACGGCGCTCGTAGTAATGGACAACGACGACGTGAACGTAATTCGCGCAGCGGCGAACCTTCCCAAAGTTGCAACGTTGCCTTTGGCGCAACTCAGCACCTACGAAGTAGTTGTAAACCAAAAGATCGTTATGACGAAAGCTGCGGTTGAGAAATTCCAGGAGGTAAACGGCTAATGTTTGCAGAAGATATCATTTTAAAGCCCGTACTTACCGAAAAAGGTTATGACGGGATCGCGAACAAGAAATACACCTTCATCGTTAAGAAGGACGCGAACAAGACGGAAATCAAAATGGCAGTCGAAAAAATCTTCGGCGTAAAGGTTGCGAGCGTAAACACGGTTACCTGCAAGGGCAAACTCAAGAGAATGGGCAGAAACGAAGGTTATACCCCTGATCGTAAAAAAGCTATCGTACAATTAAAGGAAGATAGCAAGTCCATCGAGTTCTTTGATTCTTTGACTTAATCAGGAGGCATAGAGAAAAATGGCTATTAAATCATATAAACCCACGTCGGCTGGTCGCCGTTTTGTAACGGTGTTGACCAACGACGATTTGACGGGAGATAAGCCCGAAAGATCGCTCATGCACGATCAACGCCATAGCGGTGGTCGTAACAACATGGGTAGAATCACTACTAGACACATCGGCGGTGGTAACCGCAGAAAATATCGTATCATCGACTTCAAGAGATTGAAAGACGATATTCCCGCGACGGTTAAGAGTATTCAATACGACCCGAACAGAAGCGCGCACATCGCACTTCTCGTATACGCGGACGGTGTGAAAACGTATATCCTTGCGCCCGTTGGTTTGAACGTAGGGGATAAGGTTATGAGCGGCGTAAACGCAGACATTAAAGTCGGTAACGCGCTTCCCCTTGAAAACATTCCCGTAGGTACGATGGTACACAACATCGAGCTTACGCCGGGTAAAGGCGGTCAAATCGCAAGAAGCGCAGGTATTTCCGCGCAAATCATGGCGGTTGAAGGTAAGTATGCGACGATCCGTATGCCGAGCGGCGAAATGAGATACGTTCTCTTGAAATGCCGCGCGACGATCGGACAAGTAGGCAACGTAGACC
>JAFVRU010000026.1 GCA_017504065.1 Clostridia bacterium | reverse complement strand
TGCGTAGATACGTAGACTCTGCCGCATTTCAAACACTTAACAGGCTGATTGCTGCCGCGATGTCCGTGCTTTTGTTTTACGGTATCCGCGCCGAGTGCCAAGGCTACCAACTGATGTCCGAGCCCCGCGCCGAATACGGGAACTTTCCCCAAAAGCTTTTGCAGTTCCGCAACCGCTTGCGCGTTTTCTTTGGGATCGCCCGGTCCGTCGCTTATAACGACTCCGTCCGCTCCAACGAACAAAATTTCTTCCGCCGTCGAGTTCCAAGGCATATCGACGATCTTCCAGCCGCGCTTTTGCAGCGTCGCTACAGAGCTTTTTTTCGCCCCGAAGTTCCAAAGCGCGACCGTATATTTTGCATTGTCTTCGCCGTAAACGCGCCGATTGTCAGACGCAACTGCCTGTACGGCATTTTCTACGGTATACGACGACATACCGCGGATTTCTTCTTCCGTTAACGGCTTGTCCGAGATCCGCGCGTTCATCGCGCCTTGTTCCCGCAAAATCCGCGTAAGCTCGCGAGTGTCCACTCCGTACACCCCGACGACGCCTTCCTGTTTCATAAAGGAATCCAAACTCTCTTCCGAACGGAAATTGGACGGGATTTCGGAAAACTCCCGAACGACAAACCCCGAAACCCACGTTTTATCGCTTTCCATATCCGCGCGGTTTACGCCGTAATTGCCGATTAACGGGAACGTTTGCACAACGATTTTTCCGTAATTAGACGGATCGCTCAACGTTTCCACGTACCCGACCATGCCCGTAGAAAAAACGAGCTCCCCAAGCGTATTCCCTACCGCGCCGAAGCGGTAGCCCTGAAAAACGCGACCATTCTGTAAAGTTAAATACACCTTTTTCTTTCTCATGTTCTATATTCCTTTCTTGAAAATTTTTGCCTTAATAAAATTGTATAAATATAAAAAATAAGACTGATTTTGAAAATCAGTCCCCTTGATGAAAAATGAAAACGTTTTGAAAAACAGAAAAACGGGCAGAATTGCCGTAAGCGTTCTCTGCCGTATGTTCTATCTTCAATTTTGCAATTCTCATTCCAAAATTCATACTCTACCGTCCATTTCTAAATATTATAGCACGCGCGAGTTCGTTTGTCAACGGTTCAAAACGCCTTTTCGGTTTTTTTATAAAAAAACCTTTGGGAAAATTCTCATTCCATTCGCCCAAATGCAACCGCCGAATAATTCCCTTCCCCGAAATCGACGTGAATTTCCAACTCGTTCGCCTGTCTCAACGTTTCCGCGGCGGTAGTAGACAAAATCAGCGGTCTACCCGCTTCCATGACCGATACTCGCAAGGTTTCCGTTTGCATAAAAATCCGCGCCTTGGATAAATCGTCGGTGTTTCTCGCCGAAGCCACCGCATACACAAGGCTTTCCGTTTGAAAACGTTGCCCGACGTTTCGCGCCCCATAAATCTCCACAAGCGATCTTGACACGGCGCGCGCAATCTGTTTGGATTTCGCCCCGTAAGCTTTACATATCAGCAATTTTCCGTCGCCGTCTCGCGCAATTTGCCTACAAACGGTTTCTAAAACTTTCTTTAACGCGAATACAAACTTTTGGTATTCTGTATCGGGTTCACTAATCCGATAATTCCCCGCTCGCCCGTTCGCCATAACGCAAACCGTATCGTTCGGAGAAGCAATGCCGTCGAGATTGAGCATATTCAACGTATCGTTCACCGCAGCATTCAGCGCCTTTTGCAACATTTCCGTCGAAACGTTTACGTCCGTAGTCAAAAACGCCAACGTAGTCGCCATATTCGGACACACCCGCGCGTTGCCCTTACAGATTACGCCGATCTTGCAGGGAAAATCCCCGAGATCGAACTCGTAGGCAAATTGTTTGCAACTCCGATCGGTCGTCATAATCGCTTCCGCGGCGCGTAAACTCCCTTCATTGGTAGCTTCAAGCCCGCCAGCCAATAACCCGATTCCTTTTTCTATAGCGTGGACAGGCAAAGGCTTACCGATCGTTCCCGTCGAAGCGATCACCACGTCTTCTGCCGCAACTCCGAACGGTTTTTCGAGCAAAGAGCAAATATACTCCGCCATACGTTCCCCGTCGTTTTGGTAAACGTTTGCGATTCCGCTATGTACCAGAACCGCTTGCGCAAGACCGTTTTTGAGATGCTTTTTTGTAATTTTCGCCGTCGCGCCCAGCAATAATCCCGTAGCGTACACGCACGCCGTCGAACAGAGCTTTTCTGAAAGAATGAACGCCAAATCCCGCTTGTCTGCTTCCAAAATCCCTGCGGCAACGCCCGACGCACGGAAACCCGACGGAGCGCAAACTCCACCCAAAATCGGGCGCAATTCTTTGTTTACGCCGTTCTTTCTCATACCGCGATTCCTTTGCATTCGGAAAACGTGATACGCGCTTGTACGACCGTTTCTCCCGCGCCGTTCAAACCCTGCACCAAATATTCCCCGTCCGCGTTTTTCTTACGGTAAAACGTTAAAACGTCCCCTTCTTTGCATTGACGAATATAAGAAATCGAGAATCTATCTATCTTTTTCTCCGCCAACTCCGCAATGGTGAAACAATTCAAACAATAATCGGCATATCGCGTATTGTTCACGTGCATATTGTGATCGTATTCCGAATTCGCAACCGTAAGCGAAAATCGCAACTCCCCGTCTTCCTTTTGAAAAGCGGGAATTTTCCATTGCACGCTGTCAAAGACTTTCGTCGTATTATACGTCGAATAGTCTTGATTATCGATGACCTTCGATTGCAGGAGTTTCCCTGTCGTCATATCGATCAAGCACCACCGCGACGAAGCGTTCATAAGCAGTTCCCCGTCTTCCGTTAAAAATTGGTATTCCCGTCCGAAAATAACGTGCGACGGGGGCGTTGGCCAAGTCTTTGCAACGACCGTTTCTCCAATCACGGGAAAACGACGGAATTCGCAACAAATATTCGTAACCATAAAAGCATAGCCTTTCGGTTTGACGAACGCATACCCAAACCCCAGCTCGTCCGCGCTAGCGCAAGCTGCTTCTTCCAACCATGCGAGCGTTGTGGAAAGCTTCAAATCGTCTTTAAAATCCGCGTCGCAATATTTCACTTTATACCGTTCTACGTGTTCATACAATTCCATAAACACAGTATACCATTTTTTCCAAAAAATGTCAACGGGCGATTGGCGCGTTTTCTATAATTTCACAAAGTTTTTTATTTGTAAACGGTATTTTTTACGTCAAGTTCTTGACAGGAATTTCTATTTATGATATAATACTTTATGTAACAAACTAAAATTCTTTAATCCCTTGAAATTTCAGGAGTTTTGACGTTGTTACACTCATATAGTATTCCTGACATAGCAGTACTTTGTCAGA
>JAFVRU010000025.1 GCA_017504065.1 Clostridia bacterium | reverse complement strand
GCCAATCTTGCGATGGGAACGCGGTACGGCGAGCAGGAAACGTAGCTCAAACCGATTTCGTGGCAGAATTCGATCGACGAAGGATCGCCGCCGTGTTCGCCACAGATACCCGTGTGCATTGCAGGACGCGCTTTCTTACCGTCTTCTACCGCAAGCTTCATCAACTTACCAACACCCGTCGTATCCAATCTTGCGAACGGATCGGATTCGTAAATCTTGTTCGCGTAGTATGCGGGCAAGAACTTCCCTGCGTCATCACGCGAGAAGCCGAACGTCATTTGCGTCAGGTCGTTCGTACCGAAGCAGAAGAATTCCGCTTCTTTCCCGATTTCTTCCGCTGTCAAGCATGCGCGGGGAATTTCGATCATCGTACCGACTTCGTATTTCAGCGCAACACCCGAAGCCTTGATCACTTCTTCCGCCGTCTTTACAACGATGTCTTTTACGAACTTGAATTCTTTCGTTTCGCCCGTCAACGGGATCATGATTTCAGGAACAAGATTCCAAGTCGGGTTCTTCTTCACAACGTTAATCGCAGCTTTAATCACCGCTTTCGTTTGCATAACCGCGATTTCGGGATAGGTTACCGTCAAACGGCAGCCACGATGCCCCATCATCGGGTTGAATTCGTGCAAGCTTGAAATAATGTCTTTGATTTGCGCAACCGTCTTGTTTTGCGCCGCAGCCAAAGCCGCAATGTCTTCTTCCGAAGTCGGAACGAATTCGTGGAGCGGGGGATCCAAGAACCGAATGGTTACAGGATAGCCGCCGAGCGCTTCAAACAAGCCTTCGAAGTCCGCTTGTTGCATCGGTTCGATTTTTGCAAGCGCCGCTTCTCTTTCTTCTACGGTATCCGCACAGATCATTTCACGGAACGCGCCGATTCTCGAAGGATCGAAGAACATGTGTTCCGTACGGCAAAGACCGATACCTTGCGCGCCGAATGCAACCGCTTGTTTCGCGTCTTCAGGGCTGTCCGCGTTCGTTCTTACGCCGAGTGCTTTATATTTGTCCGCAAGTTCCATAATCCGTCCGAAATAACCGGAGTTCGGATCTGCAGGAACGGTCTTGATGAGCGTATCATAGATATTACCCGTCGAACCGTCAAGGGAAAGTACGTCGCCTTCGCGGAAAATCTTACCCGCAAGTTCGAACCACTTTTCTTCTTCGTGCATTTTGATGTCGCCGCAACCGGATACGCAGCACGTACCCATACCGCGCGCAACAACCGCCGCGTGCGACGTTTGACCGCCACGAACCGTCAAGATACCTTGCGCATATTTCATACCTTCGATATCTTCAGGGGACGTTTCCAAACGAACAAGGATTACCTTTTCGCCTTTCTTGCCTTCGATAACCGCGTCTTCTGCCGTGAATACGATCTTACCAGCAGCAGCGCCCGGGGAAGCAGCAATACCCTTGCCGACAACGTTATTCTTGTCTGCGTCTTTTAATGCCTTCGCGTCGAATTGGGGATGCAACAACATATCCAAGCTCTTCGCGTCGATTTGCATAAGCGCTTCTTGTTCGGTAATCATGCCTTCGTCGATCAAATCGCAAGCGATCTTAATCGCAGCCGCCGCCGTACGCTTACCGTTACGCGTTTGCAACATATACAACTTCTTGTCTTGGATCGTGAATTCCATATCTTGCATATCACGGTAGTGATTTTCAAGGATTTCACAAACCTTCAAGAATTGCGCGTAGACTTCGGGGAATACTTCTTTCATTTGTTCAATGGGCATCGGAGTACGCACACCCGCAACAACGTCTTCGCCTTGCGCGTTGGTCAAGAATTCACCCATGAGCCCCTTTTCACCCGTAGCAGGGTTACGCGTGAACGCAACGCCCGTACCGGAAGTTTCGCCCATATTCCCGAACGCCATCATTTGTACGTTTACCGCAGTACCCCAGCTGTACGGGATATCGTGGTCCATACGGTAGATATTTGCACGGGGGTTGTCCCACGAACGGAATACCGCTTTTACCGCTTCGAAAAGCTGTTCTTTCGGATCGTTGGGGAAGTCTTTGCCGAGTTGCTTCTTGTATTCCGCTTTGAATTGATTTGCAAGCGCTTTCAAGTCTTCTGCGTCAAGTTCAACGTCTTGCGTAACGCCCTTCTTTTCTTTCATTTCGTCGATGAGTTTTTCGAAATACTTCTTACCGACTTCCATAACGACGTCGGAGAACATTTGAATAAACCGACGGTAGCAGTCCCAAGCCCAACGGGGGTTACCCGATTTCGCCGCCAAGGTGTTGACAACTTCTTCGTTCAAACCAAGGTTCAAAATGGTGTCCATCATGCCGGGCATGGACGCGCGAGCGCCCGAACGTACGGATACAAGCAAGGGATTTTCCTTGTCGCCGAACTTCATGCCGCAGATGTTTTCCATCTTTTCGATGTATTCCATAATTTCTGCTTGGATCGAAGGATTGATTTGTCTGCCGTCTTCATAATACTGCGTACAAGCTTCCGTCGAAATGGTAAAACCTTGGGGTACGGGCAAGCCGATGTTCGTCATTTCCGCAAGGTTCGCGCCTTTACCGCCGAGAATTTCGCGCATCTTCGCGTTACCTTCGGTAAAGAGATAGCAATATTTTTTTGCCATAGTAATATTTCCTCCAATTTGATTTTTTTCGTTTTTGTTTTAACCGCAAAAATACTTACGCTCTCTCTTTGGAGTGGGCGCAAGAAAATTTTTCGGTTTTTTAGCCTATACTATTTTAATATAAAACGCGCAAAATATCAAGCCTTTGACAAGGGTTTTTGACATTTTTTCAAAAAAATGTGCTTTTTTTACTCGATTTTTTCATTCGGAAATCGGGATTATCGTCTTTCCACGCCGTTTCGCATAACACGCCGCCGCATACGCGCCGCCGTATTCCCGAAAGACTCCGACAACGACAAAATCCGATTTCTCCACTACCGCTTTGTTCGTTTCCGCTATCGCATATTTTGGATACACTTTCCGATCTAATACGTACTCCGTATCGTCATAACCGATCGGCTTACATTCCGTTTTCGGCAAATAGGATAAAAACAACGTGAGTTTGACGTGCGGATACTCCCGTTTTAGTTCCAAGAGCGTTTCTCGACATATTCTGTCAAAATCCCCGCGAGCGCCCGCGTAAAACCGCTCAACCCCTTCTTCTTCAATCAATTTCTTACAGATCTTCCGAAGCGATCCCTTATATCTCTCGTAATCATAACTTCTATGCCCAAAAAATACACACGTTTTCATCTGTCTTGTTCCTTTTTTGATTTTATTATAATATCAAGATTTTGATATGTCAAGTCATATTATCAATTTTTTGATAATATTTACTTAAGGTAAAAATGTATGTACGGTAAAGAAATCAAAGAAATTCGAAAAACTTGTAATTATACGCAAAAACAGGTATCGGAAGGGACGGGATTGCCGCAAAACACGATCAGTTGGATTGAATCGGATAAAGGTATCCCCAACGCACACCAATGTGTGCTCCTTGCGGATTTTTACGGCGTTACTGTTGACGAACTACTCGGACGAGATTTATCGAATAAAAAATTGCATTAAAAAACTCGGCTTGATCGCCGAGTTTTTCTTTTTTATCTTGCTTAAGTCAATGTAAACGTCATTGCTTTATCGCCCGAGAAACACATATAATACGTCTGCCTATTTGTTACCGAATACGTGAATACGTAATACGTTTTGCCTTCCGCGTCTACGTTCGTCGTCTTTTTGACGGATACGGAACTATTGTTTCTGGTTACCGTCAAATTCACGTTCGCGTTATACGTAGTAACGGTTCTTGTACCCGAAGCCGAACTTGTTAATACGTAATAGCTCGCTTCCGTTTCGCTGTCCACGTATGCCGTCGTCGACAAACCGACGTAAGCGTAAATCGCGTTCGACG
>JAFVRU010000024.1 GCA_017504065.1 Clostridia bacterium | reverse complement strand
TTCATGACCCACATCCCCAACAATTTGTCATAGAGTCCAAGATCTCTTGCCATTTTTAATTCCGACGGCAGCGAGCCAACGATCGGAATAATCATTTGAAGAATAATGGCCACGTAAATAACTTTACAATATTTGAAATCAAATTTTGCTACTACATACGCTACTAACAAAGCAGTCAACGTACTCACACATGCCCCGCCTAACGCATAGACAATGGAATTGAACACCATTTCGGGGATCTTGACCATTCTAAACGAAGCCCCAGATACGACTTTTGCTTGGAAGTAGTCGAATACAACTTTGTAGTTGTTTATCCAAGGCTCGGGCAAATGCCATGCACCTTGAATACGGAAATCCAACGCGTCGCGGAAAGACGTGGTAAATGCCCATCCTAAAGGTACAAGCAAGGAAATTACGTAAGCAAGAAGAATCAGTAAACTGACAATCCCGAATACGCTGCTTGTCTTTTTTAAGCTACTTTCTTTGAACTTTTTCGCAATTTTTTCTTTAATACGCATCTTCTTCCCCTCCTTATTCCGTTTTAGGTCCAACACTTTCCAAAACTTTCTTACCCAAAAGCGTGATAGGAGCAGCTATCAACGTTAACGCAACACCATAGGTAGCCAACAAAGGATATTCCGCGAGCGATGCCGTATTCGTTTGTCGGAACAAATAATAACCCATCGTTCGAAGTTCCGGATCTGCCCCGTTGGCATAGAACGCAAATAGATTCATTTGATTTGTCAACAAACCAGCAATATTCGTTACTAAAAACGTCGTCACCGTCGGATAAATCAAGGGCAATATAATCGACAAAAACTCTCTTAACGGTGAAGCACCATCTAATTTTGCCGCTTCGATTACCGAAGGATCAATCGTGTTCATCGCCCCAGAATAAATCAAAATTTGCGTACCGAAACTCACCCAAATCATAAAGAATAGCAGCGCCCCAAACCGAGTGTCTGGATTGCCCAATAATCCGTATTGTAAGTTGAAAATTTCCGGAATCGCCGTTTCAACGAAGTTTTTATACATCGTAACCGTTACGATAGAAGACAAAATCGACGGCGCAAATAAAATTGCACGGAAGGTCTTCGAGCCAACCATTCCCTTGAATATGTACAACGAGAAAATGAGCGCCAACGTTGTCCCTACGCCGATGTTGACCAAGAACGCGATAATAGAATTTTTCAACGCCCAAGGCAAATCGTTTTCATATTTCAACTGGAAAAACATTCTCCGAAAGTTTTTCAAACCATTAAATTGGTACTTACCCAAATTCGTTTGTTCGTTGATTTCATATTTTTGAAACGCCATTAAAATCGAGTTAAAGTTTACCCCGATATAGAAGATACAAAATTGTATAATCGGGATAATGACAACGATCAACGAAAATATCAATTGTTTTTGACGCTTTTTCTGGAAAAAGCCGTCCGTTTTCATCTTGTTCATTTTATAATCCTTTATTGTTTTTATCGTTGTGGTGTTAGGATAACGTTGCCGAGTCTCATCGTTTCTCGGCAACATTCCCAATTATATCTTTCTTTATAGCTTACTCGGAAAGAAGAGGTCCCCACGTCGCTTGATTAAATTTATATCTTGCTTTTTCAAAGATTTGCGACGACGTATATCCTTTCTTCAGCGCAACCAACGGATGGGTACCATACGACGTTGCAAAAATTTGTTCTAAATCAAACGTGGAATAATTTTTATAATACAAAGTCGAATTGTCCATCGGCAACACTACGTTACCGTTTTTCAATACGTCTACAACGCTCTTTGCAAACGTATTCAACTTGTTATAAACGTCTGTAGGAACTTCAAAGTCAAAACCTCTCGTCATGTTCGTTTGCAGCAAGAATTCTACCAAAGATTCTTCTGTATGCAAAAATTTCATAAACGTCTTTGCAAGCTCGATTTTTTCTTCCTTAATCGTTGCGTTGATAAACGCTGCAGATTTAGAAGTATCTACGATGGTTTGCGCTTCGCCGACTTGCGCCGTCGTTGCCTTCGGATAAGGCATCAACGCCAAATGTCTTTCTTCCAACGATGCATTTGAATATCTCGATTCCATTTGTTGGAAAGTAGACGAAGATTCATGTGGCCACCACGAACCTTCCACCAACATTGCGATTGGTGCCATCGTTTCCGCATAATTACTCAACAAGAAATCGGCTTGTGCGTCAAGGTGGGTCGTTGCTTCGTTCATCGCGCCCGTATAGTAGTATTCGTTCTTGATGATGTTATAGAAGAAATCGAGCGCGTAATACGTACCCGCCGATTCATACGCCTTATAGCCATCTGCTTTCGTGATGGTCGTCGGAGCTTTATACGTAATCGTACCGTCGGAGTTAATGGTATCCACCAACTTCGTAGCCGTACCCTCAAACGTATAGAACATCTTATTTTCCGCGCCTTCGAAGTCCGCTTTCAACGCAGCAAGGAACAACGTCGTATAGAAATTATACATACCTGACCAGTGCATCGGACTTACCCCTCTCCGCGTCATGTTGTAGCAAAGATTATAAAATTCCGCATAGGTTGCGGGCAAGCCGTCATCGTACGTCCCGCTCTTGCCGTCGGGACCTTTCGACAAGCTCGTCGAAGTCGATTTTTGGTTTACCTCTCCATCTGCACCGATAAACAAGTCTTTTTCGTCAAACAAATCTCTATCATACGTCAACGCATACGTACTTCTATAGTGTGGCAACGCATAATATTTCCCGTTGGGAGTTTTGAAAAAGTTTTTATATTCATCGGAGAGTTTATCTTCGATGCTTTCCGTTTCCCCGTTCATATCCAACGATTCCGTTACAATGTCTGTAATTTCAAGTACTTTACCTTGATAAATATAATCGTAAAGGTTTACGTTTTCCGCAAAATAAATTTCACTTCTCGTCGCTGCAATATCCGCAGGCAAGCCTTTATTCGTATCGACGATAACCTGTACGCCTTTCTTGCCTTCTTCAAACGAATAGTCTTTATAGGCTTCTTCAAATCTCGCTCTCGCCGCATACAGCCATTCCGTACCTACACCACCGTTAAAGTTGGAAACGTACAATTGCGACATTTCCGAATTCACTTCGGGATTATCATCGGAACTTGTTGTTGCGCTAGGGCTTCCGCATCCCACCATACCTAACGCCATTAACGACGCGCACGCTATACAGGTAAATCTTCTTGCTTTTTTGCTCATAAGTTTTTCTCCTTATAAAATAATTTTTCTTAATTCATGATTATCGCCATCGTCTTGGATGCGTCTATCCTCCCACCAAAACGCCTAACGTTAATTCCTTAGGTTTGTACTGGAATTGACATGATTCCTCCCCGCATCATGCGAAATATTTTTAGGCATCTTTCGCCATTGTACATTCCATTCTGTTTATAGTATAACATACACTCACTTATCTTGTCCTACCCTTTTTAATTCTATTTTTGCTATTTTTAGTAATATACAAACATCCCTCAATAGACTCACAATCCAAAAAAAACGGCATTTAACATAAAGAATAGGGTTGTTTTTTTACTTTTATATATAAAACTCTTAAAATTCTACCCCCTATCCCCCCGAAATTTTATGTTTTTATTTTTGGCGAATTTTACCATAGATTTTTGTTATTTTTAATATTTTGCCTTTCATTACTTGCTTTTTATTAAACGGTATGATATAATTATTTTAAGAAAAATTACTTTGGAGAATAAAGATATGAACTTTACTACGTGTGCGCAAGCCTCTATGAAAACCTCGAAAACGGAATTTTTATATCCGGATTCCGCCACAGATATTCATATGTATTACAAAAACACGTGTACTTTACATAGCCATGACTACTACGAAATCTTCCTATTAACCGATGGCGAAGCTTATCATCGTTGGAATGATCGTACCGATATTTTAAAAAAACAAACGGTTGGTTTAATCATACCAGGCGCTATCCATCAATTTTCTAATTATAAAAATCATAAACTTGAACAGATCAATCTTTCCATCGTAGCAAAAGAGTTTACACGCATTTGTGATACGATTGATGAAACGCTTATCAATAAAATCAATCGCTCCGCCGAACCAATTTATTTGCGTTTGGATGATAAAACGTTTGAATATATCTTACATTTAACCAACCGAATCAATATTCTTTCTTCCAAGCGCTTCAAGACGGAATCAGCCAAGCTGATTAAGCTTATTTTGCTCAATATCGTAATCAATTTCAAACAGCTTTCCTCTTTACAAACCGATACACCGGAATGGTTACAAGATTATTTGAAAACGTTATCATTACCCGAATATTTTACACAACCGCTCTCCGAGTTGTATCACTTTGCGCCTTATTCTCAATCTCTGTTGAATAAGTACTTTAAGCAATATTTAGGGCAAACTATGGTTTCGTACGTTACCAAGCAAAAAATCAATTATGCGCGCAACCTTTTACAAAATACCGATTTTTCTATTTTATATATTTCCGATATGCTTTCTTATAAAAGCTTAGCGCACTTTAATAGAACCTTTAAATCCATCGTCGGTACAACCCCAAGTTTGTATAGAAAACAATCCACCACTCTTTCAAGCGACGCAAGCAACAAACCAAAAGGTAAATAACTTTCCGCATACGCGTATTTCACGATATCCTTTGTGATACTCAATTACTAAAAAAAGCAAAAAGAAAACTAAAAATCATAAGACATATTTCGATAAATATGTTATACTATAAATGAAAATGAGTATCAATAAGTAGGAAGTATTGACTATGAACAAATTTGATCAAAAACGAATAGAATTTTTACGGACCGCCGCTATTCAGCCGTGTGTTTCTTATGATTCCGTCTATTTAGATTTTTATAGTCGCTATCGAGATAATGCAGCTCTTGGCGAAAAAGAAGTACGTTATGCAGACGCATACACGTACGCAATCTCTCGGCTGACGCCTAAAATTGATCGGTTTGAATTGATTGTTGGAAAGCCTGTACACCCTTTAAATGAAGAACAAAAAACCGCGTGGAACGAATTACAAGACGTACGCGAATCTTTTCACGTACCAGGGCAAGCATCACATATGGCACTGGATTACGAATTGCTGTTAAAGGAAGGTGCGATCGGTATTTCAAGACAAATTGATTCGTATTTACAACAAACACAAGATCCGCAAAAAATCGCCTTTTATCAGCTTGCAAAATCCTGTCTTTCCGCCGTAGAAATTTGCGCACAAAATCACGCAAACGAAGCAAAACGCCTGGCGGAAATCGAAGCAGACGAAACTGTAAAGGTGGAACTTTACGAGATCGCAAGAATCTGTGAGCGTGTCCCCAAATATCCTGCGAGAACTTTCCACGAAGCCTTACAATCCGTACATTTTCTTGTGTACATACTCGGTTTCGAGCCCTATTTATATGGCTCAATGCTCTATCCGCTCGGGCATCCTGATCGTTATCTTTATGCCTATTATGAAAAGGATTTAGCAAGCGGAATATTGACAAAAGAACGGGCACAAACACTTATTGATTGCCTTGCAATTCAAATGAATCATCGTGTTCCCCGTGGATTATCTACGGGTTATATGGTAGGCGGTCGCAACGCGGACGGTGCGCTTGTACAGAACGACTTAACGTCCGCATTCATGCAGGCAATAGACGATGTGCGGCTTGTTTATCCGTCCGTTGGCTTATGCGTTACGCATGGAATGGATGATAAATATTTAATGCAGGCTTGCGAAATCCTTTCGCACGGACGTTCCCACCCTGCCATTTTTAACGACGACGTTATTTCTGGCGGTTTGCGCAGTTACGGCGTAACGGAACAAGAAAGTTACAATTATATTCACAGCACTTGCGTAGAAATCACCCCCGTCGCTTCGTCGTCTGTTTGGGTTGCTAGCCCTTATACGAATATGCCACAAATCCTCTTGGATCTACTTGCAAAAGATTTCGATTCCTTTGACGAGCTTTTGTCCGCATATTTCCAAGATTTAGATACAAGCATTGAAAAAAATTATCTCATCGAACTTGCGAGTAGAAAGACGCGCAACAACACGTCTATTTGCCCGCTGTTATCCTGCTTTGTCAACAACTGTTTGGAAAAAGGCGTGGATATTGAACAAGGTGGCGCGCGCTATCAATGGATTATGCCAAGCTTCGTCGGCATGGCGAACCTTGTAGATTCTCTCTACGCACTCAAAAAAACTGTCTTTGAGCAAAAAAACTTCACTTTAACGCAAATGAGAAGTATGCTCGCAGCAAACTTTGAAGGCTTTGAACCGCAACGGAAATATTTAATCGATCGCATAGAGAAATACGGCAACGACGTAGACGACGTGGACGCGCTGTTTACGCATGTCAACGCGCATATTATATCCGCATGCCAAAAATACTCTATCAAGCACGGAGATTCCGACGGAAAAAATCGATTGATTCCTAGTGTTTTTTGTTGGACTAGACATGAAAAATTCGGTCGATTTACAGGTGCCACTCCCGATGGACGAAAAGCAGGCTTCCCTTTGGGCGACGGCTCTGGGCCTTGCCAAGGCAGAGAAAAATGCGGCCCGCTCGCATCCGTACTTTCATCGACAAAGTGGTCGCATAAAGAACTGATCGGCGGTGTAGCCGTCAATATGAAATTCACAAAGAAAACGTTTACGAGCAACTCCATGCAAAACATGCTTGCGATCGTCAAAACGTATTTAGAGCGCGGTGGTTTTGAAATGCAAATCAACGTAGTCGATGAAGAAACGCTTCGCGCGGCACAACAAGATCCCGAAAGCTATCGTGATCTCGTTGTTCGAATCGGCGGTTACAGCGATTATTTCGTGCAAATTTCGCCGCAAATGCAGGCGGAAGTGTTACTCCGCACAACGCACGGAGTATAGCTATGGAAGGCACGATTTTTAACATTCAACGGTTTTGTACAAGCGACGGACCAGGAATTCGCACAACCGTATTTTTAAAAGGTTGTCCTTTACATTGTATATGGTGTCATAACCCCGAATCTCACTCGTCTCACGCGGAACTTTTTTATAACGCAACAAAATGCATTTCTTGTCTAGCCTGTGTTACAGCTTGCAAATATACCGCACATGTTTTCGAAAATAATACGCATATTTTCCGCCGAGAAAACTGCGTAAACTGCGGCGCTTGCGCAAACGTTTGTCCCGCCCAAGCCCTTGAAAATTGCGGAGAGTTGATTACAGCACAAGAAATCGTAGAGCGAGTCGCACGA
>JAFVRU010000023.1 GCA_017504065.1 Clostridia bacterium | reverse complement strand
CGATTTGTCTTTCAGCAATTTATGTCCCCGCACCGCAGTCAAAAGCCGCGCTTTGAGCTTTTTTAGCTCCATACGGGTAGGGTTTACGTTAAGCCTTGCCATTCTCTTCTCCGTCTACGAGATATTTTTCGATATATTCCTTGCGGATACGCTTTAACTCGCTCTTGGGTAAAATTTTCATGAGTTTCCAACCGAGATCGAGCGTTTCTTCGATCGTTCTATCCGTTTCAAAGCCTTGGTTGACGTATTCCTTTTCAAACGCTTCCGCGAATTTTGCATACAGCTTATCAACGTCGGAAAGCGCCGCTTCGCCCAAGATCGCGGAGAGTTCTTTGGATTCTTTCCCGCGCGCATACGCCGCGAAAAGCTGGTTCATCGTGTCCGCATGATCTTCCCGAGTCTTGCCCTTGCCCGTACCCTTGTCCTTTAAACGGGACAGCGACGGCAATACGTCTACGGGTGGATTGATACCCTTTTTATACAAATCTCTCGACAAAATAATTTGTCCTTCCGTGATATACCCCGTCAAGTCGGGAATCGGATGCGTTTTATCGTCTTCAGGCATCGTCAAAATCGGAATTTGCGTAATCGAGCCTTCCTTGCCACGAATCCGTCCCGCGCGTTCGTACAAGCTCGCAAGGTCGGTATACAAATACCCGGGATACCCCCGCCGACCGGGGACTTCTCTACGCGCCGCCGAAACTTCACGCAAAGCTTCCGCGTAATTGGTGATGTCCGTCATAATGACGAGTACGTGCATGCCTTTTTCGAACGCCAAATATTCCGCGCAAGTCAATGCCATACGCGGCGTGGAAATACGTTCCACCGCAGGGTCATCCGCAAGATTGGTGAACAAAACCGTCCGTTCGATCGCGCCCGTTTTCTTGAAATCGTCCACGAAATACTGCGCTTCTTCGAACGTGATCCCGATCGCCGCAAAGACGACGGCGAATTTACAATCCCCGCTTCTTACCTTGGCTTGACGGGCAATCTGTGCGGCAAGTTCCGCGTGCGGCAAACCGCTCATGGAAAATACGGGCAATTTTTGACCGCGGACGAGCGTATTCAGCCCGTCGATTGCTGAAATCCCCGTTTGAATGAATTCGTTAGGATAATCGCGCGCGGCGGGATTGATCGGCTCGCCGTTGATATCCATTTTCTTTTCAGGAATGATCGGCGCGCCGCCGTCGCGGGGATTCCCCATACCGTCGAATACGCGACCGAGCATATCTTCAGACAACGCCAATTCCTGACTGTGTCCTAAAAACCGCGCTCTTGCGCCCGAAATTTGCAAGCCTTGGGAATTTTCAAACAACTGCACGACGGCTTTGTCGCGGTTGATTTCCAAGACTTTCCCCATACGGATTTCGCCGTTGGAATTGACGATATCCACAAGCTCGTTATACTTTACCCCTTCCACGCCTTCGACGACCATCAACGGTCCGACGACTTCGCGAATGGTTTTATATTCCTTAAACATCTTCGTTGCCCCCTTCCGCAAGCGCTTTTAATTCCGCGTTCATCGTCTTAAAGATTTCGTCGAATTCCGCAATATTTTCTTCGGGAATATACTTCGCGCGCCCGATCATTTCCTTACACGAACAAGCGAGAATGTCGTCCAAATCCGCATAATTTTCCACGGCGATCCCCGCCAAACGGTTGAACTCGTAAATGAGTTTGAGCATCAGGAACTGCTTGTGCATCGAAGTAAACGTATCGACTTCATGGAACGCGTTTTGGTGCAAATAGTCTTCGCGCACGATCTTCGCCGTTTCCATAGTCAAACGGTCTTTGGACGAAAGCGTGTCCATACCGACCAAGCGCACAATCTCGTCCAGCGCCGCTTCTTCTTGCAAAATCGTCATCATAAATTGACGGTATTTAAAGAATTCTTCTCCTTCCGTTTCGTCGTACCATTCCTTCGTTTTGTCCGCGTATAAGGAATAGCTGATCAGCCAATCGATCGCGGGGAAGTGCCGCTTGTACGCAAGCGAAGCGCTCAACCCCCAGAATACTTTGACGATACGGAGCGTAGCCTGCGAAACGGGCTCGCTCAAATCCCCGCCCGGGGGGGATACCGCGCCGATTGCCGTAACCGAGCCGATCCGTTCGTCCGAACCGAGCAGTTTTACAATCCCCGCGCGTTCGTAGAATTCCGCAAGACGGGAAGCAAGATACGCGGGATAGCCTTCGTCGCCCGGCATTTCTTCCAAGCGGCCGCTCATTTCCCGCAACGCTTCCGCCCAACGGGACGTAGAGTCCGCCATGATCGCGACGCTATAACCCATATCGCGGAAATATTCCGCAATGGTGATCCCCGTATAAATGGACGCTTCCCGCGCCGCTACGGGCATATCCGACGTGTTGGCGATGAGCACCGTTCTCTTCATCAAAGGCTCACCCGTGGCAGGGTCTTTAAGTTCGGGGAATTCGTTCAAAACGTCCGTCATTTCGTTGCCGCGTTCGCCGCAACCGACGTACACGATGATGTCTGCGTCTGCCCATTTCGCAAGCTGATGCTGTACGACCGTTTTCCCGCTTCCGAACGGACCGGGAACAGCCGCTACGCCGCCCTTTGCGATCGGGAACAGGGTATCGATTACCCGTTGTCCCGTTACCATGGGTTTGTTCGGCGACATTTTTTCTCTATAAGGTCTACCCTTTCGAACCGGCCATTTCCGTAACATACTCACGGATTTTTTACCGTCTTGGGTTTGAATTTGCGCAATCGGTTCTTCGATCGTATACTCGCCTTCGGAAATTGCCAGCACTTTCCCGCCCATGCCTTGGGGAACGAGAATGCGATGTTCTACGATTTCCGTTTCATTGACGATCCCGAGTATATCCCCTTCTTCGACCGTATCGCCGACTTGTACGCGCGGCAAAAACAGCCATTTCTTTTCGCGGTCAAGATTGTTGACGGATACGCCGCGGGAAATGCGGTCGCCGTATTGAAAATACAGCGCGGTAAGCGGGCGTTGTATCCCGTCGAAAATCCCCGTGATGAGCCCCGGAGCAAGTTCCGCGGAAAGCGGTTCGCCCGTCGAATATACGTCTTCGTTCGGTCCTAACCCCGAAGTTTCTTCATAGACTTGGATCGACGCTTTGTCGCCGCGAAGTTCAATGATTTCCCCGATCAGTCCTTTCTCGGAAACCCTTACGACGTCGTAAAGTTTTGCGTCCGCCATTCCTTCGGCAATAATCAAAGGTCCGGAAATTTTTACTGTCTTGCCTGCCATATTTTTCTCCTTTAGTCTTTGTTGAATAAAATATCCACCCCGAGCGCGCGTTCCATCGCAGTCTTTAACACCTGCATACCGTACCCCGAGCTCTCCGCCGTCGGAATACTGACAACAACGGGATACGGTTCTTCATCGAACCGTTTTAAAAACTCCGTCAACTGTTGCGCCAAGTCTTCCGTAACGAAGATAATTTGATATTCTTTCGCGATCTTCCGAATGGTTTCTCGCGCTTTTTTCTCGTTTTCCGCGGGGAACGTATCCACCCCCGCCGCTTTAAATACTAAAATTCCGTCGCCGTTTCCGACGATCGCCGTTTTGCCCGTCATCGCTTTTTACCCCCGTTACCAAGCCCGAAGCCGTTGCTTGATCTCCTGCTCGCTTTGCCCTGCCAAAAGGCAAACGAACACAATCCGCACGTTTGCGTGTTCCGTTTTACGACGGTACACGTAATACAAAAACGGCTCGGTTTTTTGCAGCTCGTACTTGCGCTCCGCAAAGAACGCTACGTCGTATCCGTCGCGGAGTTTTTCCGCTTGCGTCATCGGCAAGCCCTGCTCCTTTGCGCGCAAACAAAGCTTGACAAACTCGCCGTACGGAGTTTTGGAAAATTCCTTCTCCACGCGTACCATGTCTTCGTTGAACAGTTTGGAAAGCTCCTTTTCCGTCAGTTTTCCAAACGGCAAATACTTCTCTGTCGCTTCCGTCAAGTCCGCCGCGCGGAATGCGGTTAAAATATTCGTCCGATCAATTTTCGCCTGCAAAAGCTTTTTCAAAACGGGTTTGCGTTTCGTGAGCTTGAATAAATACGTATACAACGCTTTTTCGAAAATCTCGCCGACTTTCGAACCCGACGGTTCTTCACTCAAACACTCCGTCGCCTGTTCACAGGCTTCCGCAAGCTCCGCGTTTTTCTCGCGAATCGGGGCGTAATTCCCCGTTTCCACGCAGGATCGGAGCTCCGCCAAAGACAGCAAGCCTTCGGACGCGAGCATGCGCTCCGCATCCGTTTGCAAATGCGCCGCTTTGACCAACGCTTTGGCGTTGTGGAAATCCCGCGAAGACAGCAAATACGCTTGCTCCGCTTCCGACGGAGCGTATTCGCGTATGAACGCGTCCAATTGTTCTTCTTCACGCAAAATGAGCTTTTCGTAGTCGTACACGCTGACGGCAGTTTCCGCTCCGCCGCCGAATCCGCTTTCCAAAAGCGCGCGGAAAGCTTCTTCTGCGCTCAACTCGCAAAAGCGGGAAATTTTATCTTTTAAAAGATATTTTTCTTTTGCGGCGATTACGCCGTTTGTGTACGTTACGTCCAAATACGATGCCATTTTGCGTTTCTCTCCGATTATTTAAAGAGCTTTGCAGCCAACGCCGCTTGATTTTCGTCCCGATCTGCGGCAAGCAATGCCCCATAAGACAAATCCTTGTCCGCTTTTGCGCCTTTCAAGCGCATACCACCGTCGATCGGCAAGCGTTCTTCCGCGATCTTTAAGGATTTTTGCCCAACGATCGGCAATTTTGCCGCTGCTTCCACGTACGCGAAATTTTCAGCGAAAAAGATCTCGTCGCCCGTTTCCGCATAGGCTTCCAACAACCGCGCCGTCAAACGCAAGCAGTCTTCCTTTTCGAGCGTTTGCAGACGGGAAAGCGCCATCGCGTAAATCGCGTCCAACGTTTTCCGTTTTTCCCCGAGCAAAATCTTCGCGCCGTCCAAACGCGCCGAAGCGCGTTTCTTTTCAAAAATACTTTCCCGTTTGGCTTGCAGCTCCGTTTCCGTCGCAATTTTCGCGCTTTCAGCGCGCGCGGAAGCTTCGGCGCGTAAATTCTGCGCCTTATTTTCCGCTTCTTTCACGATCGTTTCCGCTTCTGCCGCCGCGTCGGAAAGTATTCTGTCTACTACAAGTTGCGTACTCATACCGACAATCCTATCGCAAGGCTTACGCGATCAAGCCGCCGACGTTCCCTACGAGCATGATCGAGATGATCAAACCGAGAATCGCATAGAATTCGATCATACCGGGATAAACGATGAGTTTCCCCGACAAGGATTCTTGCTTGCCGACTGCGTAAATACAATTTGCCGCCGATTTGCCTTGGAAATACGCGGAAAGCAAACCGGAAAGCGCCATCGGTAAAACTGCGCCTACCATAGCCCAACCCATTGCCGTCGTCATCGTTTGCGTAATGCTACACGACGCGATAATGCCGATGATAAAGCCGTAGATCCCTTGCGTTGCGGGAAGCAACACGAGTACCATGACTTTACCGAACTTCTTGGGTTCTTCCCCCAAAACGCCGGCAGCCGCCGTACTGGTCTTGAACAAACCGATACAAGAACCGATCCCGCAAAGCAACACGCATGCTGCAATGCCGATCATAGCGATAGTGTAACCCATAAATAAAATCCTCCGATTTTTCTTATTCTTTTTTATTTCTCAAAACGGTTTTTCCCGTTTCTCAAGCTTGTTTTTCCGGCACTAAATAAATATATTTGTGCTTCGAACCGAGCGGCGAGAACAACTCCCCGTCCCCTTCGAAGAACCGACCGTAAAATTCAACGTACTGCAATCTCGCGTCGTGAATATACGCGCCCAAAAGGTTCATGACCAAGTTAAACGCGTTGCCGACTACGAGCAACAACACGCCGAGCACCACAAGTAGCGCGTTACCGCTCAGAATAAACCCGCCGCTATAGTTCGCGATAATCTGCGCGATGACCGCGCCCGAAAGCATCAAACCGTATAAACGCGCGTAGCTTAAAATATCCGACGCGTAGTTGATAATCCCGTATACCGAGCCGAACCCTTTCGTGAGTTTCCCGACGAACTTCTCCTTTCGCCCCGCCGTGAGCATGGCAACGAGCAACGCCCCGCCTGCCGTGATTCCGCCGACCGTCGCTAAAATCGGTACGTTGGCTTCGTCCACAAACCCGACGATCGCCAATCCGACGCCGATCGAGAATACCGCCCAGACGATTCCGTCGAAAATTCCGTCCGCAACGTTCCCGCGCCGCCATTCCTGTACAGCTCGGCAAACGTAGCCCGTGAACAGTTGCACAATCCCGATTTCCATACTGATAATCAATACGCTCGGCACGTCGATCCCCGCAAGCGACCATAAATCCTTTTGCGGATCGGGCATGACCGAATTGCCTGTTCCGAATACGGGGAATCCGAAAAACGAATTGAACAAAGCGCCCCAAATCACCGCGAACACGCCGCCGAACGCGAACGCGCCCGCCAAACGCGATAATCCCGTCGGGCGAAGCCTGCCTTTCCACCAAAGCCAACCGCCCGCAAGCGCCATCACCAAGCCGTAGCCCGCGTCTCCGATGATAAAGCCCATCAAAAGACTATAGAAAAACGCCATGACCGCGTTCGGGTCAAACTCCCGATAATGCGGCGCGGAATAGGTATTCGTGATCGGCTCGAAATTCTCCACGAGCCTGTTGTTCCGCAACAACGTCGGCGGAGTATCTTCGTCCGTGGGATCGGAAAAATCCGCATACGCCGCTTTCGTTACGGTTTGTAACGCTTGCTTGACCGTTTCTTCGGCGTCAAAGGGCAAATACGCTTCCAAAAGGAAGGTACACTCCGTCGCGCGGAGCTTGTCCGACGTTTCTTCCTTTTCCAAAACAAAGGATAAATAATCGCAATAAATTTTGAGCGGACGAATCTGTTCCCGAAGCTCGTACGTCGCTTTCACGTTCTCTTGCAACCGTTTTTGCAGCCTTTCTTCTTCCTTTGCAAACTCCCGATACGTTTGTTTCCCCGATTTTTCGCCCGAATACGGACAATCGGAAAATGCAAACGCAGACAAAATCGCGTCCGTTTCCGAAACAACCGACTTATGCGTCGAAACGAAAAACAAAGCTTCGTCGTCCGCTACGTTCAGGAGTTGATATGCGCAGAGCGGTTGCTCGTCCAGCGCGGCTTGCAAATTCTCTTTCGCAGCAACGGGCACAATTCCCAACCGACCGCGCGTGTGCGAAGTATCGCCGAACGCTTGAAACGGTTGCTCCAAAATAGAATAAACGCTTGCGGTTCTTTTTTGACGAAGAATACCCGCAAGGTTACCCGTTAACGTATTTTTCTCGTCCGTGAGCGCGTTGATTAACGCTACGGCGTTTTCCACTTCTTGTTCTCGAGCTTTGGCGGCAACGAACTCCGAATACGAGACGTCGAAACCGTCCTTTAAAAGCTCCGTTTTTTCCCCGATCGCTTTGGTGTAATCGTCTACGGCTTTGCACAACGCATACAACGCGTTTTCCGTGGAAGCGAGTTTGGTTCTCGTTTCTTCGCAATCGAAAACGGGGACTACGGTATTCGCCGTATCCGCATGCGTCGTAATCTCTACCGCGCCCGTACGCTGCAAAGCGTCTAAAATAGCGTCTTTGTCGTAGGACATCGCGATCAAATTGAGTTTTCGCATTTTAACGATCGCCACTGGTAATTCTCCTTACGATTTCGCTGACGGCAATTTCCGACGATTGCAAAACGGCGGAGCAATATTCCTTTGCTTCCCGTTCCTTAGTTTTCAAGGTAGCGCGATATTCTTCTTCCGCTTCTGCGGTTGCCTGCTTGATTTGCGTTTCACGGAGCATTTTACAAGCTTCTATCGAAGCTTCCGTAAGTTTTGCCTCCTGCGCTTCCGCTTCCGAAAAAATGGTTGCGGCTTGAGCCTGCGCAACGCGTTTCATTTCCGCTGCTTGCGCTTCCGCTGCCGTGATCGATTGGATAATATTTTCCGTCATATCGCACTCCGAAAAAGGGTTATTTTTTGCCTTATCCTAATTATGGCACAAATTCCTACATTTTAATTATATCGTAAAAGGAATTATTTGTCAATGCTTGATGAAAAAATAAAAAAAAGTTTTTTTTCATAAAACCGATCGGAAATGATTGACAAACGTATTCAAAAGTGCTATACTCGACAAGTACTTTGCATAAAGCAGTTTTACAAACAAGTGGCCCCATGGTCAAGCGGTTAAGACACCACCCTTTCACGGTGGTAACATGGGTTCGAGTCCCGTTGGGGTCACCAAAAAAAAGAAGAGGCATTCAAGCCTCTTCTTTTTTGTCCCAACGGAATGATGAAAAAACCATCGAGCTCGGAAAATCACGCAATAATTTTCTTTGTCGAGGACTCCCGTTTACGAGAAACGGCACCCCTCGTACGGGTATTTCTACAAAGGTCCCCGTAACACGATTGATTATTTACGTTTTGTTTT
>JAFVRU010000022.1 GCA_017504065.1 Clostridia bacterium | reverse complement strand
GTTGGGGAATTGCTTTTGCAGTTTTTGCGCGTCCGAGCCTTTTTTGCTTTTTAACCACTTTTTCCGTCTTTGTTCTTCTTCCCAACGCTGTTGCGGCGTCATTACAGGGAACTCGTAATCGGGAATTTGATCCATCGGAATAAACCCGCGCTGAAAAGTTTCTTCTTCGGTATCAAACGGCAATTCCATGCCCTTTTTCTTAGCGACAAACCCAGGAGAAGCCTGTTCAATCTCCTTTTGCGCTTCTTCATAGGTGAGCGTTGTAAACCCGAACACCTTTTGCGTAATTTCCTGCGGAATTTTCAACTCTCGTGCAATCGGCTCAACACGCTCCTGCGGTTGCGGCAGCGAGTCCGACTGCGTTTCCTGTACCCACGCAAGATTTTGCGGCTTTTCAATGATATATTCCAAGCCCTTGGGCTGACCGTCCAAAACCGCCGAAATGATATTGGTAATCGTACCGAAAATGATCCCGTTATCCGCAAACCGAACGTCGGCTTTATTGGGGTGTACGTTGACGTCGACAATCTCCGTCGGAACGTCTAAATGCAAGACGTAAAACGGATATTGCCGCTTCATCAAATAACTTTGATACGCTTTTGCAATCGCCGTCGAAACCGTTGTATTCACGATATATCTACCGTTCAAGAACAAGTTTTGATAGCTCTTATTCGGCTTGGAGTAGTTTTGATTGCCGATATACCCATGCAAACGGATTCCGTTTCTTTGCGCGTCGATCTTATAGCATTGCGCGAAAGTAGCCGCGCCGTAAACGCCGACGAACGCCGCGTCCATACCGTCCCCGAACGACTGCAACGTCTTTTTCCCGTTTACATAATAGGTAAACGCAATATCGGGACGATTGAGTATAAATCGCGAAACAAAATTCGTGATTTCCGATTCTTCCGCTTTATCGCTCCTTAAAAACTTCGCGCGAACAGGCGTATTGAAAAACAGGGCTTCTACGTATACGTCCGTACCGTTTCCCCCGACTTCTTCGGTGATATTTCCGAGCTCGCCGCCGAACGACGTCAAACGGTAGCATTTCCCGTCCTTGGTTTTGGACGTGATTCCCATTCTCGAAACAGACGCGATCGAAGCAATCGCTTCACCGCGAAACCCGAGCGTTAAAATCTGGTCAAGATCTTCCGCTTTGGAAATCTTACTCGTTGCATGCGGCAAAAACGCCGCTTGCAGATCTTCCCGCGCAATCCCGCAGCCGTTATCGATTACGCGAATCAATTCCTTCCCGCCTTGTTCTACGTGAATCTCAATCTCCGTAGCCCCCGCGTCAATGGAGTTCTCCACCAGCTCTTTCACCACGGAATACGGGCGATCGACCACTTCCCCCGCGGCGATCCGATTGTATACTCTTGCAGGCAATATATTGATTTTTGCCATATCAAACTTCTCCGTTTAATTTATCTTTCAAATCCCCGAGCAACATCAGCGCTTGAATGGGCGACAACGTATTGACGTCCGTATCCGCAAGGATTTGTTCGACTTCCGTCAACGTTTTTTCTTCCGTTTCGACTTCTTCTGAAAAATCCAACTGTAATTGCTCTCTGCCGATATCCTGCTTTTCCAACGATTTTAAAATGGCTTTCGCACGCGTCGTAACTTCTTTCGGAACACCCGCCAAAGACGCCACTTCGATCCCGAAACTGCGGTTCGCTCCGCCACGAGCGATCTTACGCAAAAATACGATCGCTCCGTTGAATTCCTTAACCGTTACTTTATAATTCTTGACCCCTTCCCACGTCTTTTCCAGCTGCGTCAACTCGTGATAGTGCGTGGAGAACAGCGTTTTCGCTTTGACGTGTTGCGTTAAGAACTCGATGACCGACCACGCGATCGAAAGTCCGTCGTACGTACTCGTACCCCGACCGACTTCGTCTAATATGAGCAAACTGTCCTTGGTTGCGTGCAATAAAATTGTTGCAACTTCCGTCATTTCCACCATGAACGTACTCTGATCAAAAATCAAATTATCACTTGCGCCAACGCGGGTAAAAATCCGATCGATGAGCGGAATCTCCGCCTCTCGCGCAGGAACGAACGAGCCGATATGCGCCATAATCACGATCAACGCGACTTGCCGCATGTACGTACTCTTACCCGCCATATTCGGACCTGTAATGATCACACAGCGGTTTTCGTCGTTATCGAGTAGCGCGTCGTTGGGGATAAAACGTTCTTTGGAAATGGCTTCCACTACGGGATGCCGACCGTCCGTGATCGTCAACTGCTCGCCGCTGTTTTTCATCGTAGGACGAACGTAACGGCGCTCTTTCGCAACGGTTGCAAACGACGCCAAACAATCCAAAAGCGCAATCGCCCCCGCGATCGTTTTAAAATCTTCGATACGTTCTTGCAAGGCGTCTACAATTTGTTTGAAAAGTCGCGCTTCCAAAACAGTCGCCCGTTCGCCTGCCGTTAAAATCTTTTCTTCGTATTGTTTGAGTTCTTCGGTGATATACCGTTCTCCCGTCGTCAAAGTCTGTTTACGGATATAGTGCGGCGGAACGCTGTCTTTGAAAGAATTGCTGACTTCGATATAATACCCAAATACGCGGTTAAAGCGAATTTTTAAGGTCTTAATCCCCGTTTGTTCCTTTTCCCGATTTTCGATCTCGTCCAAAATGCCTTCCGCATTTTTCTTAAACGAACGCAATTCGTCCAATTCGGGATGGAAGCCGCTACGGATATACCCGCCGTCTTTCATCACCGTCGGAGCTTCCGGATCGATTGCCGAAATCAAAAGATCGACGATTTCTTTCACGTCGAGTAAATCCCGATCGATATCCGTCAAAATCTTCGAAGAAAAGCCCGTCAGTTGGAATTTTAAAGACGGTAGCATTTGCAGGGAAAGACCCAAAGCAAGCGCGTCTTTCGCCGTCAAATTCCCGTTAGAAATTTTACCCGTCAAGCGCTCGATGTCCCGTATTTCTTTCAACGTTTCCGTAATCCCGACGCGAGCGACGGAAGCGTTGTACAGCTCCGTAACGCCGTCTTGGCGATATTGAATTTCATCCAAGTTCTTCAAAGGCGACAAAAGCATTTTCGTCAAAAGCCGCGCGCCCATACCCGTTTTAGTCTTGTCCAATACCCATAACAGCGAACCGTATTTTTTGTTTTCGGCGTTGTTTTTTAATAATTCCAAATTCCGCACGGCGTTGCTGTCCAACGTCATAAACGCAGCTTTGTCGAGCACTTTAATCGAAGTAATGTTTTGCAAGGAGTGTTTTTGCGTTTCTTTCAAATATTCGAGCAACGCCCCCGCAGCGGAAATAATATTTTCCTTGCCCGCGCAACCGTACGCAGCCAAGGATTTCGTTTTTAATTGTTCGAGCAAAGTCGTTTCCGCGCGCTTTACGTTAAACGCCCAAGGCAAATAACAGGAAAACGGCGGCAATAAATTGTGTCGGATTTCTTTCGTGTTTTTGCATTCCAAAAGCATTTCTTCGTTGCAAATGACTTCCGCAACCGACATTTTTATCAACTGCCCGACAACGTCTTCGATTGCCGTTTCCCCGATAAATTCTTCCGCTAAAAACTCACCCGTAGTAATATCCGTCCAAGCCAACGCCACGCCGCCGACGTACCGAAATACGCAAGCGATGTAATTGTTCTTGGTTTCGTCCAACAGCGTTTCTTCAATCAACGTGCCCGCCGAAACAATACGTACAACGTCCCGTTCGACGAGTCCGCGCCCCGCTTCTTTGGGATCGGAAAGTTGATCGCAAATCGCAACTTTTTCCCCAAGCGCAACGAGTTTCGCTATATACGTATCCGCCGCGTGGTAAGGAACACCGCACATCGGCGCGCGTTCTTCCAAGCCGCAATCTCTGCCTGTTAACGTTAAATCCAAGAGCTTGGACACCCGCACCGCGTCGTCGAAAAACATCTCGTAAAAATCCCCGAGACGGTAAAAAATAACACATTCCTTATATTTTTCTTTGACCGACAAATAATGTCGCATCATATCTGAAAGACCTTTACCCACAACCGTTTACCTGCCTTTTTATCTCTAAATCATTCGTTTAATCCTTACAAATTTCCCCGAATAACGAAATTCCGTTCGCCCGAGCAATTTTTACCCGTACGAATTCCCCGATGCAGTTATGCTCGCACGGGAAATATCCCATTCTACCAAACTCGTCGCGCCCCAAATACAGCCCCTTTTTCTCGTCGTAATCTTCGCATAAGATCTCCACTTCTTTCCCGACGTATTTTTCCGATTTCTTCCGAGTCAGGGAATTGACGAGTTCCACCAACCGCATAATGCGGTCCTTTTGAACTTCTTCGGGAATTTGCCCGTCCATCGTCGCCGCTTTCGTACCTTCTCGCGGGGAATAGACAAACGTGAACGCCGACGCGAAATCTACTTCTTTTACAAGCGCTTCCGTTTGCAAATAGTCTTCTTCCGTTTCCTTGGGAAACCCGACGATAATGTCCGTCGTTACTTCCGCTTCAGGTAAATACGAACGGAGCATTTTGATCTCGTCTAAATATTTTTCCCGCGTATACCGACGGTTCATTGCCGACAAAATCGAATTTGACCCCGACTGCACGGGCAAATGCACCAAACGGCAAATCTTACGGTGTTTTTGCATGACTTTTACGACTTCTTCGTTGAAATCTTTGGGATGACTTGTCATGAACCGAAGTCTGAAATCCCCTTCGATCGAAGCGACGGCGTCTAATAGCTGCGCAAAGTTCATTCCCGTCGTTCCGTCCAACCCGTATGAATTCACGTTTTGACCGAGCAATGTAATTTCTTTGTAGCCTTGCGCCACGAGTTGTTTGACTTCGGCAAGAATGTATTCCGGTTTTCTCGACCGCTCCCGACCGCGCACGTACGGCACAATGCAATAGGTACAGAAATTATTGCAACCGTATACGATATTCACCCATGCGTTCGGATAACTCGTGCGGTAAGCGTCGGAAAACTCCACGATTTCGCCTTCTTTTTCTCGAATTTCGATCACTTTTTTCTTCTGTGCTTTCTTACGCGTAATCAGGGTTTCCAAATCTTCCAAATTCAGCGTCCCGAACATGATATCGATGAACGGAAATTTCTTTTTGAGTACGTCCGTTTTCCCTTTTTCCTGCGTCATACACCCGCCGACCGCAATCAATAAATTCGGCTTTTGTTTTTTGAGTTTTTTTAACGCGCCGATATTCCCGAACGCATGATTTTCCGCATTCTCCCGAATACAGCACGTATTGAATACGATAATATCCGCTTCCGAGATCTCGTTTGTGTTTTCGTAGCCCATTCGGCACAAAATCCCTGCAATCTTTTCCGACTCGTGCACGTTCATTTGACAGCCGTAGGTAACGATATGATATTTCTCCGACATAGAAACTCCCATTTTGGGTATATTTTTTTCTATTATACTATTTTTTTCGTTTTTTATCAAGCCTTTAAAAAGGCTTACGCGCGTTTTTTCACGGAATTTTTCCCTTATACGATTATAAACAGGCAAATTAACGAATACTGCTTTCAATGAGACTGATTAAAAAGATTTTATGGATAGCTTTTTTGCTTGTAATCGGATTGATCTTAATGGCAATCGGTTACTATTTTGCCGTTACCAAGGACGTTCGGTTATACCCCGAGAAATTGCGACTCGATGAAAAATCGATCACCGTATTCGATCACAACGGCGCCCCGATCCCAACCGCCGCGATTTTCGGGCAAACGGTGCGGATTGACGAACTCCCCGAACACACCAAACGGGCGTTTGTTTCCACCGAAGACAGACGGTTTTATTCGCATAACGGATTCGATATGCGCCGAATCGCAAAAGCGGCTTTGAATAACTTGAAAGCGGGAACTTTTAAAGAAGGCGCTTCCACCATTTCGCAACAGCTGATCAAAAATACCCATTTAAGCCAAGAAAAAACGGTGAAACGGAAGTTGCAGGAATGGAAATTAACTCGACTGTTGGAAAAGAAATATTCCAAAGACGAGATCCTTGAAAAATATCTCAACACCATCTATTTCGGGCATAACTGTTTCGGAATCCGCTCCGCAGCGGAATTCTATTTCGGAAAATCCCCCGATCAGCTCACCGTTGCCGAATCGGCGATTTTGGCGGGGCTTGTGAAATCTCCAAACAACTATTCCCCTTTCAAAAATCCGATAAACTGTCAACGGCGTAAAACGAGCGTTTTAAACGCCATGTTAAGAAACGGAAACCTTTCGCAAGCCGAAAAAACGCAAGCCGAACAAGCGCCTTTGCCCACTTCGCCCTGCGTATCGCAAAAAAACGCGGGATTTCTGCATTTCGTTTTCGACGAACTGAGTTCGCTGTCTGAAACCGAGCGATTTAAAGTCGGCGGAAAAATAGAAATTTTTACCCAACTCGACCAAGCGTTACAGGCAAAATTGGACACTTGCGCAAACGCGCAAACGGATTGCGACTCCTGCATGATCGCACTCGATATACAAACGCTCGGATTTAAAGCTTGCGCTTCCACCGTCGGGAATATTCCAAGACTTCCCGGGTCTTTGATAAAACCGCTACTCGTTTACGCGCCTGCGTTGGAAAACGATCTGCTTTCTCCCGCAACGCCGATTTTAGACGAAAAAGTCAATTTCAACGGCTATGCTCCCGAAAACTATAACGGCGTTTTTCACGGCTACGTCAGCGCGCGGGAATGCGTAGAAAAAAGCTTGAACGTCCCCGCGGTGAAAGTCTTGGAAAGCGTAGGGGTCAAAACCGCCGTAGAGTATTTAAGGCGGTTAAATTTACAAGTTGCCCCCGACGACGAAACGTTAGCTTTGGCGCTCGGCGGCATGAAAAGCGGATTTACTTTACAGGAATTAACGAGCGCGTACGCAACGTTCGCAAACGGCGGAACGTATGCAAGCGGATATTTTATTTCGAAAATCAAAATCAACGGAACAACCGTTTTCGATCGAAAAACACAACCCAAAAAAGTGTTTTCGGAAGATACCGCTTATTTGATGACGGATATGTTAAAAGGCGCGGCAAAAAACGGCACGGCGAAAAAATTGCGTTCGCTCCCCTTTCCAATCGCAGCCAAAACGGGCACAGTCGGAACACGAAACGGAAATACCGACGCCTACGCGCTCTCTTACACGACGCGCGACTGCGTAGCCGTATGGTTGGGAAACGCCGACAACAAATTTATTAATCATACGGGCGGCGGAACGCCGTGCAGTATGCTTTTTCAAATCAACGAATATTTATACAACGGGTATTTACAACAAAATAAAACAATCGACGATTTTTCAAAGCCTGAAAACGTCGTTCGCATCGAGTTGGATAAGTCAACCTATTATGACACGCATACCTTATCACTTGCGGACGATCTTTCCCCGAAAGAATATCGCGTTTCGGAGCTGTTCAAACGGGAGTGTATTCCGACGAAAAAGTCTGATTTTTTCAGCAATCCAAGCATTTTTCGCCCTACTTTAAAACTCGAAAACGGAAAGGTGGAAATTGTGCTAGACGACCGTTCTCCAAAGCTCTATTCTTATCGGATTGATCGCTATGATTATGCTACGCATACTACTGTATATCAAGGCGAATATATCCCAAGCTTTACCGACGAAACGGTACAAGATAATAAAAATTATATTTATACGGTAATTCCGATTTATAACGGAAAGGAAGGCATTGCCATTACACTCCCGACCGTAACGACAAAGCCGGGCGAAAATCCGATACAAAACGACGAAGAAATTTTAAGCAAGGAATGGTGGGAATATTAATAGAAAAACGGCGTAGGAACACCTACGCCGTTTTTCATCGTTTAAAAATTTTAAATTTCCATCTTCTCCATAGTCGCAAACGCTTCGGCAATCAAGCCTTCAACGTCCAATTTACTTTCTTCCCGCAAAATCTCCGAAAGCTTGGGGCGAATTGCGGGGAAATCGGGTAAAAATACCGTGCAACAATCTTCAAACGGCAAAATAGACGTTTCATACGCGCCCATTTTCACCGAGCGTTCGATAATTTCGTTCTTATCAAACCCGACGAGCGGGCGTAATACGGGCAATTTCTCTACCACCGAATTCGACGAAGTCATACCTTCGATCGTTTGGCTAGCAACTTGTCCAAGGCTCTCCCCTGTAATCAGACATTGTCCGCCGATATGCAACGCATGACGCTCCGCAATCCGATACATAAATCTACGAAGTAGCGTAATCATCAGTTCCGCTTTACATTTCTCGTGAATGGCTTCTTGGATATGCGTTACGCTAACCGTATACAATCTCGTTCCGCAGGTATACTCCGCTAAAATATTCGCCAAATCCACCACTTTTTCTTTGGCTTGCATATTCGTGTAAGGATAGCTATGGAAATGCAAACAATCCACTTTCAGACCGCGTTTTGCCATCATGTACCCTGCGACAGGGCTATCAATTCCGCCTGAAAGCAGCAAAAGTCCCTTGCCTGCCGTTCCGACGGGCATACCGTTCGCGCCGTCGATAAACTCCCCAAATACAAGCGCTTTGCCGTGATCGCGCACGTCAACGTGCACGGTAAACGACGGGTTATGCACGTCCACTTTCAGCTTTCCTTTCGCGTATTCGAGTATTTTCGCGCCGATTTCACGACTGATTTCGATAGAAGTTAAGGGATAGCGTTTATCCCCGCGGTGCGTATCCACTTTGAACGTACCGCTTTCAAGGCAGTAGGATTTCGCCGCTTCGAAAATCGAGTCCAAATCGGACGACGTTTCCTGCGCAATGCTAAACGAATGCGCTCCGAATACTTTTTGCAGTTTCGACAACATTTCTTCCGCTTCTTCCGCTTGGAAGTTCTCAATCAAATACCGACCGCTTTGTTTTACCAAATCGTACGTGTAGCCTTTGAGCGCGCGTTGCATATTATTTTCAAAAGCGCGTTCGAAAAAACCACGGTTTTTCTTTTTTAAGAATATTTCCGCATAGCGGATAATAATGACTTTTTTCACTTTTGCCACCTTTTTATTGCATTCTCTTGCGCAAATCGCGCCCGATTTCATTTAAAATCCCGATTGCTTCCGCAATCTCCGCTTCCGTTGTCGCGGAAGAAAAACTAATCCGCAACACGCCGTCCGCAACCTGTTCGTTATACCCGCAAGCCAAAACCACCTTGCTGTACCGTGTTTTTGCATTGGAAGAACAAGCCGAGCCCGTCCCGATCAACAACCCTTTGTCGTTTGCCAAATGCAACAGGACTTCTCCACGCAAACCTACCGCCGAAATATTGAGAATATACGGTGAACCGTCCATCGGCGACAAACGTTGAAAAATCGTTTGATCCAAGCCGTTCCACAACGTTTCCCGTAAAGTCTTGATCCGCTCGAAATCGGCTTTTAACGTCGAAAACTTCTCTTCCGCCGCAAACGCGAATTGTTGAATCCCAAACACGTTTTCCGTACCGCTTCGCCTGCCTGCTTCCTGCCCACCGCCGATAATATACGGCGCAAGCGTCAAAGATTTCCGCTTGATCAACCCGCCAACTCCCTTTAATCCGCCGAGTTTGTGCGCGCTGATCGAATATAAATCCACTTCTTTAGCAAGCCGAAACGGTAGTTTCCCGTACGCTTGTACGCCGTCGCTATGGAAGATCACGCGGGGATTTTTTTGTTTAACGAGTTTTGCAATCGCGTTGATATCGTTGATCGAACCGAGTTCGTTATTCACGTGCATTACGGAAACAAAACTCGTTTTTTCGTCCACCAACGCAAGCAATTTTTCCACGTTGACTCGTCCGTCTTGCTCCAACGGCGCAAAACGCGGCTCGGCGATTCCTTTGTTTTTTAGCTCCGCAAAAGCCGCTGCTATAGCGGAATGCTCCCCTGCGGTCGTAACGGCATTCCCGCGCCGAGCAAAGCCGAACGTTGCTTGGTTGTCCGATTCCGTACCGCACGACGTAAACACCAACTCAAACGCCGTTTCATCGGCGATCTTGGAAAGCAAAACCGAGCGCGCTTTTTTAAGCTCGCCCGAAATTGTATACCCTTCTTTATATAACGCGGACGGATTAAAGTATTGCTCCGTCAAATACGTTTTTGCCTTTTCCAACGCAGCGAGATTGGGTTTCGTTGTTGCCGCATTATCCAAATAAATCATAGCTTATTTTTGTTTTCTGTCCTGCATTACGTAATCGCTTTCCAAGGTGCTGCGCTTCGCAAATTTCAAGATGTTCATTAACAAATTCTCACGGCATTCCAAAACGTAAAGTTTTTTACTACCGTCCACCGCAGCCAAAATATACATAAAGAACTTTTCAGCGCTCGCTTCGTCGTTCGTCGTGCAAACAACCGTTTTCACCGACGGATCGGACGAAAAACGGTCAAACGACGGATTATCGACGTCGCCAACTTGAATCATGTCTTGACAGTCGATCCGAACCAACAGCCGACGTCTATTCACGTTAAAGACTTTGGAAATTCGCAGCTCCCCCGATACGAATACGTAGTCGTAACTGATATTGCAACGGGATTTCCATTTATAGAACAAGAACCAAAACGAAAACAGCATAATCGCTTGCATACCCCAAATCAGCGCCGACGGATCGGGAATAAACAAGATGGTCATGAGCAAAAAGATAAACCCGATCACCAAAAAGATCATGGAAATGATATGCAAAATTTTATACTTTCGCGCGCCGCTTTTTGCTTTTTTTGGCATTGAACTTTCTTCATAAAAAACGTCCATACTATCCCCCTAACGTTAAATTTCCAAAGTACCTTCGTAAACGGTTTTCACGCTCCCCATCAGTTCCACCGTACCGTTTTCGTGATAGTTGACCGTCAAATCCCCGCCACGGAGTTTTACCGTAATATTCGTTTCCTTTTCGCAATACCCGCCGAGCACAGCCGCTACGACCGCCGCGCAAGCGCCCGTACCGCAAGCCCAAGTTTCACCGCTACCGCGTTCCCAAACCCGCATCTTGATCGTAACCTTGTTCACGATACGCACGAATTCCGTATTGATGCTTTCGGGGAAATATTCGCAATGTTCGAATTCAGGTCCAACCGATTCCACGTCGATCGCGTCCACTTTATCGCAATAGACGATACAATGGGGATTCCCGACGTTGACAAGCGTAATTTCATACGGCTTGCCGCCGATCACTACGGGCTTGTTGACGATTTGCTTTTCTTTCCATACGCAAGGAATCTTTTCCCCTGCGATTTCCGCTTTCCCCAGCGTTACGCTCGCGGAGTTGACTTTACCGCTAAACGAATACACTTTCACGTCGTTGACGCCCGTTGCGGTTTCAATTTGCATTTCCGTCTTTTTGACAATCCCTTTTTCGTAGAGATATTTCCCGATACAACGGATTGCATTCCCGCTCGTTTGCGCTTCCGAACCGTTTTTATTGAATACGCGCATTTTCGCGTCCGCAACGTCCGAGTGTTCAATGAGCGCGATTCCGTCGCCGCCAATCCCGTAGTGCGGAATCACGTAATCGACCGCAATCGATTCGGGACAGGTAATCTTCCCGTCGCGGTTATCAAAGACGATATAATCGTTTCCGCAAGATTGAATCTTCGTGAAATGGAGCTTCAATTTCTCCGTACGCAACGCGTTGATATCGACAAGCTCCGTATTGTCTTCGGTGAATTTACTTGCAATAATATCCGCCAACGCATTCGCCGTATCCAGCGCGGTAAGCACCGTAATCCCGAGCAAAATCGCATGGTGGTGCAGCCGAATAAAGTCGTTGATGGATTCCATATCCGTTTTACCTGTATACACGATATAGTCGATCTTGCCTTCGTCCATCAGCTTGATCACCGTATCCGTAGCCGACAAACGGTCTACAACGCTACAATCGATACCCAAATCGTTAATGACCTTCGCCGTACCTTTCGTTGCATACATGGTACAGCCCAAATCCCCGAATTTCTTCGCAATCGTCAAGACGTCGAGCTTGTCTTGATCGTTTACCGTCATATACACGCCGACGGGACGACGTTCGGACGGGTGGCACATTTTAAAGCCCGCCGAAACAAGACCTTTGAACATCGCTTCGCCCATCGTTTTACCAATCCCCAAAACTTCGCCCGTAGACTTCATTTGCGGACCTAATTGCGAGTTCACGTCGTTGAGCTTTTCAAAGCTGAACACAGGCACTTTCACCGCAACGTACGGCGACGACGGGTACAAGCCCGTACCGAACCCGAGTTTTTTGAGCTTCGCCCCGACGATGATCTTCGTCGCAAGCTCTACCATCGGCACGCCCGTTACCTTGGAGATATACGGAACTGTCCGCGATGCGCGGGGGTTTACTTCAATTACGTACAACTGTCCGCGATAGATCAAATATTGAATATTGATCAAGCCTTTGGTTTTTAACTCCAACGCGAGCTGGGTGGAAACTTCGATAATTTTCTCCAGCATCGTATCTTCGAGATTGTACGGCGGGTATACCGCAATCGAGTCGCCCGAGTGAATCCCCGTACGTTCGATATGCTGCATGATTCCGGGAATGAGTACGTCTTTCCCGTCGGAAATCGCGTCGACTTCCAACTCCGTCCCCATCAAATACTTATCGCAAAGCACAGGGTTTTCGATGCCTTGCGCCAAAATTACGTCCATATACCGACAAACGTCTTCTTCCGTGAACGCAATCGTCATGTTTTGCCCGCCGATAACGTAGGACGGACGGAGTAATACGGGATATTCCAACTTTTCTGCCGCCGCAAGCGCTTCTTCTTTGGTCATGACCGTAATCGCTTTCGGGCGCGGAATCGAGTACTTATCCAACAATGCTTCGAAACGTTCGCGGTCTTCCGCTGCGTCCACGCTATCCGCCGACGTACCCAAAATCCGAACGCCGTGCGTCGAGAAATACGCGCAAAGATTGATCGCCGTTTGTCCGCCGAACGTAATGATAACGCCGTACGGTTTTTCGACGTCGAGCACGTGTTGCACGTCTTCGGGAGTCAACGGTTCAAAATACAATCTATCCGCCGTATCGAAGTCTGTGGAAACGGTTTCGGGGTTATTGTTAATGATGACCACTTCGTAACCGAGCTCTTTCAGCGTCCATACGCAATGCACGGACGAATAGTCGAATTCGATCCCTTGTCCGATACGGATCGGACCTGAGCCGATAACGACGATACGTTTTTTCTTACTCTTTTCCACGAACGGTTTGGCTTCGTCGTGTTCCTTGGGATCGAACGTCGAATAGAAATACGGCGTTTTCGCGGGGAATTCCGCAGCGCAAGTGTCCACCATCTTATACGCTACTTTCTTGCGATACGGGATTTTTTGTCCGCTGAACGCGGCGATATCCTTATCCAAATACCCCAAACGCTTCCCTTCTTCGTACAATTCTCTCGTCAACTTTTGCGTAGCCAAAGCTTCTTCGTAAGCGATGAGATTTTTAAACTTGTTCAAGAACCAACGGTCAATCTTCGTAATCTCGAATACTTCGTCTACCGTTACGCCCTTCTTCAACGCGGCATACACAACGAAAATCCGCTCGTCTGTCTTTTCGGGAAGTTTCGCCAGCAATTCTTCTTTCGTCGAATGTAAGAACTTCTTATAATTAAAGGTGCTGCACGAAATTTCCGCGCCGCGTACCGCTTTCATCATCGCCATTTCGAAAGACGTACCGATCGACATGACTTCGCCCGTCGCTTTCATTCTCGTACCCAGCTCCCGCTTCGCATACAAGAATTTATCAAACGGCCACTTGGGCATCTTTACAACCAAATAGTCAATCGTAGGCTCGAAACAAGCGTACGTATTGCCCGTTACGTCGTTGACGATTTCGTCCAACGTATACCCGAGCGCGATCTTCGACGTAACCTTTGCGATCGGGAATCCCGTCGCTTTCGAAGCGAGCGCCGACGAACGGCTGACGCGGGGATTTACTTCGATTACCGAATATTCGAACGAATCGGGATTCAAAGCAAACTGTACGTTACAGCCGCCTTCGATCCCCAACTCGCTGATGATCGCAAGCGCCGACGTACGGAGCATATTATATTCTTTCGTGGACAGCGTAACCGCAGGAGCAACGACGATGGAGTCGCCCGTATGAATCCCGACGGGATCGACGTTTTCCATCGAACAAACAGTCAAAACGTTGCCTGCGCTATCGCGCAAAACTTCAAACTCGATTTCTTTCCAACCCGCGATGTATTTTTCAATCAATACCTGCGTGATCGGCGAAAGCATCAAGCCGTTATGGGAAATCAAACGCAATTCTTCTTCGTTATACGCAACGCCGCCACCCGCGCCGCCGAGCGTATACGCAGGACGGACGATCACGGGATAACCGAGCCGATTTGCAATCTCCACACACCCGTCTACCGTATAAGCGATATCCGACGGAACGCAGGGTTGGTTGATTTTTTCCATTGTTTCTTTGAACAACTCACGGTCTTCCGAGCGATCGATCGCGTCCAATTTCGTGCCGATCAATTTTACGCCGTGTTGTTCCAAAAATCCCGATTTTGCGAGCTTGCACCCCATCGTCAAGCCCGTTTGTCCGCCCAACGACGCCAACAAACTGTCGGGTTTTTCCTTAATGATGATCCGTTTCAAGGATTCTTCCGTCAACGGTTCGAGATAAATTTCGTCGGCAAGCGCTTTGTCCGTCATGATCGTTGCGGGGTTGGAGTTACACAAAACAACGTTAATCCCTTCGCTTTTCATCACGCGGCAAGCCTGCGCGCCTGCATAGTCGAATTCCGCAGCTTGTCCAATTACGATCGGACCTGAGCCAATCACCAATACTTTTTTAATATCACTTCTTTTAGGCATTTTCTTTCTCCTTTTGCATAAGCGCTTCAAACCGTTTCAGCAACGGGTTTTCTTCCCCTGCCGCGCTGCAAGATTCAGGCGCGAACTGTACGGTGAATGCATTCAACTCGTCATAATCAATC
>JAFVRU010000021.1 GCA_017504065.1 Clostridia bacterium | reverse complement strand
GCGCTTGCCGATCATTACGTTTTATTTTTATTTGCCGTTTGCGCGGCAAAGGAGTTATATATGTTACAATTAAAGGACATCAAAAAGGACTACAAGACAGCCGGAGCAGTCGTTCCCGCGCTCAAAGGCGTCAGCTTGAATTTCCGTAGAAACGAATTCGTTTCCATCTTAGGTCCGTCGGGTTGCGGGAAGACGACGCTACTCAACATCATCGGCGGCTTGGATCAATACACGTCGGGAGATCTTGTAATCTCGGGCGTATCTACGAAAGATTATAAGGACCGCGATTGGGACGTTTACCGTAACCACCGTATCGGGTTCGTATTCCAATCGTATAACTTGATTCCCCACCAAACGGTACTCGGTAACGTGGAAATCGCTTTGACGATCGCGGGGCTTTCGAAAGCGGAACGCAAAAAACGCGCCGAAGAAGCGTTGGTGAAAGTCGGTTTGGGTAAAGAGTTACATAAACGTCCCAATCAGCTTTCGGGTGGGCAAATGCAACGTGTGGCGATCGCTCGAGCGCTCGTCAACAACCCCGAAATTTTGCTCGCGGACGAACCGACGGGCGCGCTGGATACGGTAACGAGCGTACAAATCATGGATCTGATCCGCGAAATCGCGGGGGAACGGCTCGTCATTATGGTTACGCATAACCCCGAGCTTGCGGAGCAGTACTCGTCCCGTATCGTACGGCTTCAAGACGGGCTGGTCGTTTCCGACTCCAACCCTTATGAAGGGGAAGAACGGGCAGAAGTGGTAGAACCCGTTGCGGAACAACAGGAACAGGTAGCGGAAAAACCTAAAAAGAAAGCCAAGAAAGAAAAAGCCGCGATGTCGTTTTGGACGGCGCTCGGATTAAGCGCGCGGAATTTGTGGACGAAAAAAGGTCGTACGATGATCACGTCGTTTGCAGGCAGTATCGGGATCATCAGCGTTTGCTTGGTATTAGCGCTCTCGAACGGATTTAACGGATTCATACTCAAAACGGAAGAAGATATGCTGTCTTCGTCGCCCGTTTCGGTATCCGAAAAGACGGTGGACGTCGATACGATTATGGAAGGTATGACGGGTACGGACGATATGCCCGATTTGGACGAATTGGGGAATCAAATCTACGTCAACTCCTTCCTGACGAACATGGCGAAAGGCATGATGATCGAAAACGATATTTCGGACGCGTATTTGGACTACGTTTCCAAAACTCCCAAGTCGGCGTATAAGGAAATCGTGTACTCTACGGGCGCGGAATTGACGAATAACCTGTTTGTCAGCTCCCCGTTCGTGCTGAATGAAAACTCGACGTTGCCCCCTGCGATCGCGATGGACGGGTATACTTCCGTTTCGATGATCAAGGGGATTTACACCAACTACTTAAAGGAATCGGGCGCGTCGTATGCCGATCTTGCCAACTACGTGAGCTTGTTGGGCGAAGTCGTCAACGTCATGCCAGGTACGGCGGATTTTAGCCAAGCTAATTACGCGGAATATTTGCTTTCGCAATACGACGTAATCGCAGTCAACGAAGCGATTGAAGGGAACGTCGGCGTGCCGAGAAACTCCGACGAAGCCGTACTCGTTATCGGGCAAAACAACGATTTGACGGATATTTTGATGGCGCAGCTCGGGCTTTTAACCGTAGAAGAATTTGTGCCCAACATCAGCGCGCAACAACCGCAAGAGATGGTGGATGAAGACATGCTAATCCCGTTCGATCGGATTTTTAATACGGAATACCGTTTCTATTTCAACGATTCGATCTATCAAGCGACAGATCCCGCGATGGGCGCAGCGACGCCGTTTACCTATTTGGGTGTGCAGCCTGCGGCAAGCGTTCCGGCAAAAACGGTGAAAATTACAGGCGTTTTGCGTTTGAAGGAAGGGCTTAATTACGGCTGTCTTTCGGAAGGCTTGAACGTAACGGAGAAGCTCGTTTCCGATTACGTGGAAAGCGAAAAGGAAACGCCGTCGCCGATTGTGCAATATATCCGTAGTCATATCAACGAACAAGGCGTGTATACGGGCGTTATTCCCGCGGAAAGCCTGTATGCGCACGTGGATTTGAATACGCGACAATTTAATGCGAAAGACGGGCTTGCGGCGCTCGGTGGCAGCGATGAGATTACGAAGATCGAGTTCTATTCAGGCGATTTTGAAGCGAAAAAAGCGCTGCTCAACTATTTAGACGAGTGGAATGAAATGTGCGATCAGGGTACGGAAGAAACTCCGTATGAGTACAAATGGACGGATGCGGACGGCGTAGAACATACCGTCGGGCTTTGGAAAGAAGCGGAAGTGAAGTATATGGACTCCATCGGCTTGATTATGGGCATGGTGGAAGATATACTCAACGCGATCACGTACGTGCTTGTGGCGTTCACGTCCATCTCGCTTGTCGTATCGTCGGTCATGATCGGGATTATCACCTACGTTTCGGTTGTGGAACGCGTCAAGGAAATCGGGGTTCTGCGTTCGCTCGGCGCGCGGAAAAAGGACATCAAGAACCTGTTCAACGCGGAAACGTTTATTATCGGGCTCGCGTCGGGGGTATTCGGCGTAGCCGTAACCTATTTGTTATCGCTTGGTATCAACGCGCTGCTCGGCTCGTTGACGGGGATCGGAACGCTTGCGTCGTTGCCGTTCGGTTCGGCGCTGATCATGATCGCAATTAGCGTAGGGTTGACGCTCATCAGCGGTTTAATTCCTGCGAAAGCGGCGGCGAAAAAAGATCCCGTAGTAGCGCTCCGTACGGAATGATGAAAAAGTTTGCATAAAATCCGCTTTGGGAAGCATACTGCTTTTAGGAGGGAACTTTATGCGTATCATCAATATTATCGCTTATATTTTGGTAATCGTAGGCGCAGTAAACTGGGGACTTTTCGGGTTGTTCAATTTCAATCTCGTATCTTCGGTTTTTGCGGGTGCTCGTACGGTAGGCTCGGTCATCGTGTATACGATCATCGCGCTTGCGGCGCTTTGGCTTATTCTTTCTCCGTTTATCACGAACGGCGTGCTTTGGTTAAAGAATAAAAGCGCGGAATAATCAGCCGTAAACAAACGAAAACGGACTTCTCTAAGCGGGAAGCCCGTTTTACTTTTTTTTCGTAAAACATTGACATTTTTCTTCGCATATAGTATAATAAACGTAACGAAAGCGGTCCGAATTTTATTCGGGAAGGAGTAAAAAGTATGAAAAACGCTCTATTGTTAAGCGGCGGGGCAATCGCAGGGATTGTCGTGGGATTGTTGGTGGCGATCATTGCGATCGGCATTGTCGTTTGGTGGATCAAAACGCGGAATAAATTCGTGCGGCTTAAGAACCAAAGCGAAGAAGCTTGGGCAACGATCGACGTCTATTTAAAGAAACGTTACGATTTAGTCCCTAATCTCGTAGAAACGGTGAAAGGGTACGCCAAGCACGAAAGCGAAACGTTGCAAAACGTCGTTGCGGCGAGAAATCTTTCCGCGTCGGCGCAAACGCTCAACGAAAAAATGTCGGCTGCCAACGGCTTGACATCGTCTTTGCGGACGTTCTTCTCGGCTGTGGCGGAAAACTATCCGCAGTTGAAAGCGAATACCAATTTCTTGGATTTGCAAAATCAGTTAAAGAATTTGGAGTCGGAACTCGAAAGCTCCCGTCGGTATTATAACGGAGTCGTTAAAAAGTTCAATACTAAGCTGGAAGTATTCCCTGCCTGCGTCGTTGGTAAGCGCATGGGCGAAGAATATACCAAGAAAGCGTATTTCGAGCTGGATAGCGCGGAAGAACGCAGAAACGTGCAGGTGAAATTTTAAGCCGTGGGGAAAACTATGACGATGAAAATACGCTCGCGAAAGGGAAAACTCCTTTTCGCGATTGCGATGGTATTGCTCGTATGGGTTTGCGGATGTTTTTTTCGGCAAGACCGCAGGAAACCGATAACCGTTGCTGCGGACTCGGCAGTCATCGAAGTACAAAAATTTGACGTAACGATGGACGTACGTACCGATCGGAAAACGGAGATTACGGAACGGATCACGGTCAAAT
>JAFVRU010000003.1 GCA_017504065.1 Clostridia bacterium | reverse complement strand
TCGTGCGACTCGCTCTACGATTTCTTGTGCTGTAATCAACTCTCCGCAATTTTCAAGGGCTTGGGCGGGACAAACGTTTGCGCAAGCGCCGCAGTTTACGCAGTTTTCTCGGCGGAAAATATGCGTATTATTTTCGAAAACGTGTGCGGTATATTTGCAAGCTGTAACACAGGCTAGACAAGAAATGCATTTTGTTGCGTTATAAAAAAGTTCCGCGTGAGACGAGTGAGATTCGGGGTTATGACACCATATACAATGTAAAGGACAACCTTAAAGAGTTAGAGCAAACTACAAAACAACAATAATGGAAGTCTTGACTGGGCTTTATTCGGCAGGACCTGCTGCAAAGATCAAGCGTGGTAATCCATAGTTTTAAAAAAAGCAAAAAAACTATAAAAAATCGTAGGACAAACCTTAAAAATTGTGTTAGAATAATAATGAGCCAGTACACGGATAGATGCTGGTGAGTCATAAAAAGGAGTGTGTACAATGGAGAATCTTATCTTTTTAAAAAAACAACATTTTTCGATGAAGAAAGAGAAGAAGCAAACTCATAAAAAAATTGTATACGATCTCTACGAAAAATATTTTAAAGAAAACGAACTGAACGCAGTCGATAAGATCTTGTTGCTTAGTCGATTTTTATCAGTATTTTCAAATAATTTTCCCGTGGAAATATATGAGCGTGAACGTATTGTTGGGACGAATTGGCATTGGCGTTGGCAATCTCCGATAAAAGACAAAATAAAACCCGTGAACGAGGGACATTTTATACCGGATTTTCAGGATTTTTTAAAGAAAGGAATTATCGGTAAAAAAGAGATCGTAAATAAAATTATCCCTAAAAACGACATTGAAAGAACGAATAAAGTTGCATTTTCAACTGCACTTTGCGCATTTTCCGAGTATATCAAAAAATACGCAGACAAAGCGCGCGAGCTCTACCTAACAGTAGCTGAGAGTAGTGAAAAAGTACGTCTTTTGCAAATTGCAAACGATTGCGAGTATATTTCCAAGCATTCGCCGACCACCTTTTGTCAGGGTCAGGCATTGCAGCTTGTTTGGTTTATTCAAAGTTATTTAGATACGGAATCGGGGCGCGCTGCTATATCCCTTGGACGGATTGATCAATATTTATATCCTTACTACGCAAAGGATATAAAGGACGGGGCGATCACATTAGAAGAAGCGAAAGAATTGATTGCCTGTTTTTATATCAAAGTGTCGGAAGGAAACGAATCCTGTATGCTCACCGTTGGCGGAGACGACGAAAACGAACTTTCTAGTTTGTTTATCGAAGCGCAAACACTGATCAATATGCAGCAACCGTCCATTGCGGTAAGGGTTGCAAAATCAACGAGTGAATCGCTTCTGGAAAAGAGCAAAGACCTTGCGTTGCTTGGCGGCGGTATGCCTGCCTATTTTAACGACGATATTGTGGTGAAAGGCTTACAAAACATTGGTGTTGATAGGAGAACAGCATTAAACTACGGGGTTGTAGGTTGTTATGAAATTGCGCCGCAAGGACATTTTGCCGATACTGTAGCGTATGGCTTTGGGCTTTATGATTCGCTTGAACAGTTTTTAGAAAAAGAGCAAGCCTATGCTTCCTTCGAACAGTTTTTAAATGCTTATAAAGCGTATTTTGAAGAAGTTTATCGAACTACACATCTTCCTGCGATAAAACAAAGGGTAACGACGATTAAAGAGGAATGTAGCCCATTTGCCGATTGCGTTTTACGTGGTGGCTATGAGAAAGGCTTGTCGTTTGTTCAGGGCGGCGAAGGATATTTTCTCGTAGGGTTGAACATTTTGGAAATCGGGGTTTTGGTGGATAGTCTTTATACCATCAAGAAGTTTGTTTTTGATGAAGGATATACTACGATCAACTACTTAAACCAACAAGCAAAAAAGGATTTTCAAGACAAGCAGCTTTATGCGAAAATAAAGAGAAGCAGTACTTACTATGGGGCAAATGATGCCGAAAGTAATCAATTGGCGAAAAACGTTTCGGAATTTATTGCGGACGTAATTGCACATTATCCGCTGGAACGTGGCATAATCCTTTCCCCTGCGTTATTTTGGTTTGCTGTCGATATTCATCAACGGGAGCAAACGGGTATGATAAACGGTAGAAAAAAAGGCGAGTTGTTGTCGTATGGCATTATGCCTTGCGCTACGCCGCACCGATTAAGCATTTCTTCGGCATTGCTTTCATCTGCGAATATTGCAACCCATCGTTTCCCTAATGGTTGTCCTGCAATGGTAAGCATAAACAGGAAAGATATCGAAAGGAGTAATGTGCTCAACGCTTTACTAAAAGCGTATTTTGAAGCGGGTGGATTTCATCTTGCAGTCAATATTGTCGATTCTGTAATGCTTAAAGAAGCCAAGAAACGTCCTTCGGAATATTCGGATATAATCGTTAAAATCAGCGGGTTCAGTACACAATTCGTCGGATTGGAAGAAAGTATACAGGACGCGGTAATAGAACGCGCGGAAAAAGGCATATAGGAAATACTTAGAAACCGATTAAAACAATCTAATAAACTAATAAAATCAAAGTGTATGGGGATAAACGAATGAAAGCAAAAGTTCCCATCAATAAGCATTACAATATAGGCGATATTGATAAGCGGATTTACGGGTCTTTTATCGAACATATCGGTCACGCGGTCGGAAAAACATATCGAATTATATTCCGATAATGTAAAAGCAGAAAATTCCGCAAATAAACAATCGGTTGTTCCTTTCGAACGAGAAGTAGACTATACGTTGACGTTGAGAAAACATGCGTGGAATATGTTGATTTATAAATATTAAAAAGCCTTAAAAACAAAGTGGCTGTGCTTTAAAGCACAGTCACTTTTATCTTTGTTTCTTTTTGTAAATCTTCGGCTGGCTGTTGCAAGCGTGTCGGATCTAAAAAGTTAAGGTTCGTATACGTTGGTTCTTTTCCGATGCGCCGTGATTTT
>JAFVRU010000020.1 GCA_017504065.1 Clostridia bacterium | reverse complement strand
TTTTCATTTATAATGCTTTCCAATTATAACGCTTTTTTTTATCCCCGTCAACTGTTTTTGCCTTGTATTTATAAAAAATACTTGCAAATTTTCATAAAATAGAGTATACTTATCTTATTATAGTAGCGGTCGCAATCTTTCGACTGCGCCAAAAACTGGAAAGTGAGAACGGATATGAAAGTTTGGCAATTAGCTTACCCCCACAATTTGCAGCACGTAACCGCGCCCGATTTAAAACTGTCGCCGGAGAAAATCAAGGTGAAAATCACCAAAGCGTTACTCTCCGAATCGGACGTTGCCGTGTATTCGGGCGCAATCAAAGTAAAAGCCCCTTTTATCCCCGGCAGATTCGCGATCGGTCAAGTTACGGAAGCCGATCAAGATTCCTTTATCCATAAAGGCGAACGGGTGTATCTTGCGGGAATCACCGAAGACGAATGCTCCCCCGACGGCTTGCGCATCGCAGGCGAAACGGTAGACGGGTTCTACCGCGATTTCGTATTGGCGGGCGTGGACGACGTCTACTCCCTGCCTGCTTCGGTTACCGACGAAGCCGCGTTCTTAATCGACGCAATCGCGCTCGCGGAACATATCGTCGATGAATTGAACATCGACGTCGGGCAACACGTACTCGTACTCGGCGGCGGACTGTACGGCAATATTTTGTGCCAAATTTTGATTTATCACCGCGCAGTACCCATTCTCGCGGACAACAACGCCGAACGGCTTGCGCGCGCAAAACGCTGCGGAATCTATTACACGTTCCCCAACGACGAAATGTTAAAAACCAACGTACTCAACGTTACGGGCGGAAAACTCGCTGACGGAGCGGTATATCTCGCGTTTGCAAACCGCTGCGAACCGTCCGTTTTATTCCCCTTGGTCAAGCGCGACGCTTGCGTGGCGTTTTGCTCGGTTACGGGCAAGAGTTTGCACGTCAATCTCGAATACGCCATGAAAAACAATCTCACCATCAAAGGGATTACGGAAAGCCGCGAATTTGTTTCCACCGCGATCAACCCGCTCGCAAACAAAGCGGTGAACTTCTCGGAATTCCCCTTCCAAAGCTTCCGCGAAGAAGAACTGCCCCAGCGGCTTGAAAAATATGCGGAGCTCGTAGGAAGCGGCGCGTATTTACCCGAACAAATCGACATTATAAAATTCATTTTCTAAACCGCAGCGCCCCGTTCGGGGCGTTTGCAATCAGGACGACTATGCAAAAATTTCTCATCGCTTCGGATATTCACGGCTCGGCGTTTTGGTGCGAAAAGCTTCTCAACGCCTTTGAAAACGAACGGGCGGATCGGCTGATTCTGCTCGGCGATTTGCTCTATCATGGACCAAGAAACGACTTCCCCGACGGCTACGCGCCCAAGGAAGTATTCGCTATGCTCAACGCAATCAAAGAAAAAATTACCTGCGTTCGCGGCAACTGCGACAGCGAAGTCGATCAAATGGTGTTGGAATTCCCCATACTTGCCGACTACGCCCTTTTACCCGACAACGGCAGAACGGTGTTTTTGACGCACGGGCATTTGTATAACGCCGAAACTCCCCCTTTGCTCCAAAAGGGCGATTTGCTTTTGAACGGGCATTTCCATACCCCCGAGCTCCGCTCGCTCGAAAACGGCGCGCTCTACGCCAACTGCGGCTCGGTCGCGCTTCCCAAAGTCGGTACGCCCCATTCCTATTTATTGCTCGAAAACGGCGAACTGACTTGGAAAGACTTACAAACGGGTTTTGCATTCCGTCCGCAGTAAAAAATAATCGATTTTTTCGTTTAAACGCTTGACTTGTATCGAAAAATATGATATTATTTTTAAAATTCCCCCGAGAAAAGGATTTTTTACCCGTCTCGGGCTTTTATTTTAGAAAATGCCGATACTGATGGAAAGGAGAGTCTTTTATGCGAAAAGAAATTCCCTATAAAATCTATTTACGAGAAAACGAGCTACCGAAAGCATGGCTGAATTTACGCGCGTTTATGCCGAAAAAGCCTGCGCCGCTGTTAGATCCTACGACCTTGCAACCGATCACGCAAGCCGCGTTATCGCGCGTTTTTTGCGACGAACTCGCCAAACAGGAATTGGACGATACTTCCCTGTATATCCCTATTCCCGAAGCCGTCCGCGATTTCTATAAAATGTACCGCCCCGCGCCGCTCATTCGGGCGTATTGCTTGGAAAAAGCGCTCGATACCCCTGCGGAAATTTATTACAAATTCGAAGGCAATAACACGAGCGGAAGCCACAAGCTCAACTCCGCGATCGCGCAAGCATATTACGCGAAAGAACAGGGTTTGACGGGCGTTACCACCGAAACGGGAGCGGGACAATGGGGTACGGCGCTCTCGATGGCGTGTTCCTATTTCGGTTTGGACTGCAAAGTGTTCATGGTAAAAGTTTCCTACGAGCAAAAACCCTTCCGCCGCGAAGTCATGCGAACCTACGGCGCGAACGTTACTCCGTCCCCGTCGACGCAAACGGCGGTCGGCAGAAAAATCCTGCAAGCGTTTCCCAACACGACAGGGTCTTTGGGCTGCGCCATTTCCGAAGCGGTGGAAACAGCTGCGGGCTTGGACGGCTACCGTTACGTACTCGGCAGCGTACTCAACCAAGTGCTCTTGCACCAATCGGTGATCGGGTTGGAAACGAAAACCGCGCTCGATCAATACGGAGTGAAGCCCGACGTGATCATCGGTTGCGCGGGCGGCGGGAGTAATCTCGGCGGGCTTATCGCGCCGTTTATGGCGGAACAACTACAAGGCAAAGCCGATTATCGGTTTATCGCGGTCGAGCCCGCGTCCTGCCCGACTTTAACGCGCGGAAAATACGCGTACGATTACTGCGATACGGGAAAAGTATGTCCCCTGTCGAAAATGTATACGCTCGGTTCGGGGTTTATCCCGTCGGCAAGCCATGCGGGCGGGCTGCGGTATCACGGAATGACTTCCACGCTTTCGGAGTTATACGCGCAAGGACTGATGGAAGCGCGAGCGGTAGAACAAACGTCCGTATTCCAAGCTGCAGAAGCGTTCGCTCGGGTGGAAGGCATTTTACCTGCGCCCGAATCTGCGCACGCCATTCGCGTCGCGATCGACGAAGCATTGGAATGCAAACGCACGGGCGAGAAAAAGAAGATTGTGTTCGGCTTGACGGGAACGGGATACTTCGATATGATGAGTTATGAAAAATTCCACGACGGGAAAATGTCCGATTATATCCCGACGGACAACGAAATTGAAGCGAGCTTGAAAAATCTTCCCAGCCTAGCCCGATAATCCGTCTACCCGCACGTGCGGGGAAACGCATACGAAAACGGAAAACTTTACACCATAAAAAACGACTGCGACGTTGCGCAAACGACCGCAGTCTTATTTTTTCGACTTGTTCCCCTATTTTTTGCCCACATGCGTTTTCCGATCTATGCGGTCGCCCCCACCTGACAAGCTCCGCCCCGTTTCGACGCTCGGATTTTGTCGCATGCAGCGGCGGGCAAGTATTGCCGCGCAAGTTTTCGCCGTTTCGTGCGGATCTTAACCGTTCCGTTTGGAAAACCGACACCCGCAAAAATTTTGCCGATACAGACCGTATTCGTCGGAAAGCTCGATCGAGCGGTGATACCCGCCCTTTTTCTTAAAATCGGTATATAAGTAATTCAACCCATACCTGCCCGCGAGTTTTTCCCCGATCTCGTTCAACCATTCCGCGTTTTTATACGGGCTCAACGTCAACGTCGTCGCAAACCAAGAAAATCCGTTCGCCTTGGCAATTTCCGCCGTCTTTTCCAAACGCAAGCCGTAGCAAACGTAACAGCGTTTACCACGTTCGGGTTCTTGCTCCAAGCCCTGTACCGCCGCGAAAAATTTCTCCGCGTCGTGGTCGCAGTCGAGAAAATCCGCCCAGCCCGTTTCCCGTAAAAATCGAATTTGTTCGGCTTTGCGTTTTTCGTACTCCGCCCGCTCGTCAACGTTCGGGTTGTAGTATAAGACGGTAACGGAAAACCATTCCTTTAAGCGTTCCAAGCATGCGGAAGAACAGGGAGCGCAACAACTGTGCAGCAACAGTTTCGTACCCTTTTCCAAGCCTTGGATTTGCGCAAGCATTTCGTTTTCATAATTGCGTTTCATATCTTTATTATACCCCGCCGTAAAAATTTTGTCAATCTTTGTCAGTTTCCCAACCCCGTTTTTTTTCGCAAATCCGCCCGATTTTCTTGACAAAATCCCAAAAACCTTTATAATGAAAGTACTTATGAAATTACTCGTCCCCGTTGCAGCGGGTTTGGAACAAATTACAAAACGTCAACTGCTTTTGCTCGGCTATGACAAAGCGCCCGCGGAAAACGGCAGATTGACGCTCGACGGTACTTGGCAGGATATTGCAAGGCTCAACGTCTTTTTACGGAGCGGCGAACGCGTGCTCCTGTGTCTTGCTACGTTCCCCGCGAAAACGTTCGACGAGCTGTACGACGGGTTCTACTCCCTGCCTTGGGAAGACTATCTCACCGCCGATTCCCAAATCCTGATGGACGGGAAATGCGCGCAGAGCGCGCTCGGCGCGATCAAGGCTTCGGGCGGAGTCGCAAAAAAAGCGATCATTCGTCGGCTCGCGGACAAACTGCCGATCGGCAAGAAGACGTTTTCGGAAACGGGCGCGCGGACGATCGTCGGGTTTTCGGTGTTCAAAGACGAAGTAACGGTTACGCTGGACACGTCGGGCGCGGGCTTGCATAAGCGCGGTTACCGTTCCTTATCCTACAGCGCGCCGCTCAAAGAAACGCTGGCTGCGGGCTTGATCGACAGCACGTTTTATAACCCCGACCGCGACGTGGAAAAACCGTTCGCCGACCCCTTTTGCGGGAGCGGTACGCTGCCCATCGAAGCGGCAATGAAAGCGCTGCATATCGCCCCGGGACTGCATAGGGAGTTCGATTTCACGGCTTGGGCGTGCGCTCCGAGCGGCGTTTTGGCTCGGGCAAAAGAAGAAGCCAAGGATCTCGAAAAACGCAACTTGCCCTTGCAAATTTTTGCGAGCGACGTCAGCGAAAAAGCGGTTTCCATCGCCAAATACCATGCTGAACGCGCGGGCGTGGATAAGTATATCCGCTTCTCCGTGCAGGACGCGCGAAAATTCCGCTCCGAACAAAAATACGGCGTGTTGGTTTCCAATCCCCCGTACGGCGAACGACTCTCCGACGAAAACGAAGTCCGAAAACTCATGTCCGAGTTCGGGAAAACGTTCCGCGCTCTGCCCGATTGGAACGCGTATATTTTAACTTCCTTGCCCGAATTCGAGCGGTATTTCGGCAAGCGCGCCGATAAGAAGAAAAAATTCAGCAACGCGAACTTGGCTTGCGGGTTCTACTCCTATTTCGGCAAAGCTCCGAAAACAGAAAATCCATAGGAAAATAGAGTATGTTTGATTATACGAAAGCTGCTTTAACGCAGATCACCAAAGATTTTAAAAAATTATGCTATATCTTAAACGTAGTAACGCAAACGCTGTATATTGCGTATTTGGTTTTTGCGCTCGCAACGCAAAAAGGCGTATTCGCCGCCAACGTTACGCTGCTCTCGATCGCTAGCGCGTATTTCGTTTTCTTCTTAATTATGACCAACCGCGACGCAAACAAACTCAAAAAACGTGTCAAAACGGTATTCAAGCGCAGTAAGCAAGTCATCAATTTTTTCACGCTCGGCGTGATCTTTTACGGAATTTACGTTACGGCGGGGAACGTAACCCCCATGTCCGTGCTTTTTGCAGCGTTCATGGTCGTTTCGTGGGTATTGCAGATCATTTTCGAGCTGATTTTGTACGTAATTTTGAACCGTTTACAGCTCTTTAAAGAAGCGTTAGACGCCGACGTGGAGAATTTGAAAAAGCCCGTTACCACCGTCGGGAATTTCTTCAAACGCATGGCGGGCAAGGAAATCGAAGAAAAAGAACCCACCAAAAACCGAGCCTTTCTCGACCAAAAAGTTTCCGAAGCCAAAGCGGAACGCGCCGAGAAAAAGCAACGGGAAAAGGACGGGCGCAAAGAACGCAAAAAGCAGGAAAAAACCGATCGGAAACAAGCGAAAATGGACGCAAAAACGGAAAAACGGCGGTTAAAAAACTCCGTAGAAACGGAGCTTGCACAGGCGGACGAAACGGAAGAATGAGCAGTAAATGATAGCCTTGAAGCGAAAGCTATTCATCACCAGCATAGCTAGTGGATTTTATAAGGTCGTGGCGCAAACACCACGACCTTATCTTCTGATACAAAAACGGACTCGACATGCGAGTCCGTTTTTTTATCATTCTATTATAAAGCGTTTTTCATCATTTGGAAGGTTTCGTCGGAAACGAGATGTTCGAGTTTGCAAGCGTCTTCTTCCGCCACGGCAGCCGAAACGCCGTTTTTCATCAAATAGTCGCGAATGATACAATGCTTTTCATAGATTTCTTCCGCGTAATTTTTGCCTTGCTCGGTGAGATACAAATGCTTTCCGTCTTCGTAGACGTACTGTTTTTCGACCAAGATTTTGACGGCTTTATTCACCGCCGCCTGCGAAACGCCCATACGCTTCGCCACGTCGATCCGATGCACGACCGACTGCGTTTCGCCCAGTCGTAAAATACTTTCGAGATAGTCTTCTCCCGATTGATTGAATTTGTTTTGCGTAGTCATTTTCTCTTTTCCTTATCGAATATTTTTGTAGGATTTGCCTATTTTTAGAAACGAGCAGGTCAAGGCGAACGAGCATTTGTTGACGGGAGCGTACACAGACGTACGTGACCGAAACAAAGCGGAGTTCAACGCCGAGATGCGAAGTTTATAAGAATAGGCAGGCGTCGCCGAAGCTGAAGAATCGATATTTCTGCTCCACCGCATACTTGTACACGCTCAAAATTTCTTCCCTGCCCGTCAAACACGCGACAAGCATGATTAGCGTACTTTCAGGCAAATGGAAATTGGTTACGAGCGCGTCCACACACTTCATTTTATAGGGCGGATAGAGAAAGATCTCCGTGTTCCCGCTGCAAGCCCGCACAAGCCCGTTGTCGTCCGCAACGCTCTCCAAAGTCCGTACGGAAGTCGTACCCACGGCGATCACCCGCCGCCCTTCGCGCTTCGCGCGGTTGATCGTTTCCGCGGCTTTCTCGCCGATTTCGTAGAACTCCGAATGCATTTTATGATCGGTGATGATTTCTTCACTCACCGGTCGGAACGTGCCCAACCCGACGTGCAGGAGCACTTCCGCAATCTCCACGCCCTTTTCACGGAGTTTTTCAAGTAAATCTTCAGTGAAATGCAACCCCGCCGTGGGCGCGGCAGCCGAGCCGTCCACGCGACTGTATACCGTGTTATACCGAGCCTGATTTTCTAATTTCGTCTTGATATACGGCGGCAAAGGCATCGTGCCTACCCTTGAAAGCACGTCTTCGAACGCGCCGTCGTACGTGAATTCCACAATCCGTTCGCCCGAGTCGGTAACGTCTTTGACTTCCAAAGCCAATTCTTCCCCGATCGTCATTTTCGCGCCGATTTTGCCCTTTTTCCCGGGTCGCATTAAAACTTCCCAAGTCCGCAAATCGTAGCGTTTCAAGAGCAAGACTTCGACGACTCCGCCGTGCTGCGTTTTCGCGTACATTCTCGCAGGCAATACTTTCGTATTATTGACGACCAACACGTCGCCCGCCTGTAAGTAGTCGGTAATCTCCCGAAAAATACGGTTCTCGATGCTTTTTCCGTCGCGGTGATAGACCAATAGCCGCGACGTATCCCGCGGTTCAGCGGGCGTTTGCGCTATCCGATCTTCAGGCAAATCGTAATAAAAATCACTCTTTTTGTATTGTATTTTTTCTTGTTCCTGCATACGTTTTAATCGTCCGTTTCGAAAATGGAAATTTGTTTACGGGCTTTGAGCGACGGTTGCACGCCCATGTGCGCGTACCCGTCCTTCAAGCAAATCCGTCCGCGCGGCGTACGCGCGATAAAGCCGAGTTGTAACAAATAGGGCTCGTACACGTCTTCGATCGTGTTCGCGTCTTCGTTGATCGTCGCCGCGAGCGTTTCCAACCCCGTCGGACCGCCGCCGAACTTTTCAATCAACGCGCGGAGCAAGTTCCGATCGGTTTCGTCCAAACCGAGCTCGTCAATTTCCAGCCTTGCAAGCGCAAATCTTGCGTCTTCGTACGTAATTGCGGCGTTCCCCTTGACCAAAGAGAAATCCCGTACCCGTTTCAATAAACGGTTGGCAATCCGCGGCGTACCGCGACTTCTGCGCGCAATTTCCGCCGCCGCCGCGTCGTCAATGTCGATTTCCAACGCTCGCGCCGAACGGGTTACGATCTCCTGTAATTCACTCGGAGTATACATTTCCAAGCGGTTGATGATCCCGAACCGATCGCGGAGCGGAGAAGCCAACATGCCCGCGCGCGTCGTCGCGCCGATTAGGGTAAATTTCTTTAACGAGAAGCGAATATTCCGCGCCGACGGACCTTTCCCGACGATAATATCGAGCGCGTAGTCTTCCATCGCGGAATAGAGAATTTCTTCCACCGAACGGTTCAAGCGGTGAATTTCGTCGATAAACAAAACGTCCCCTTCGTTCAAATTCGTCAAGATCGCGGCAAGATCCCCCGAACGCTCGATCGCAGGGCCGCTCGTCAATTTGATCGACACGCCGAGTTCGTTTGCAATGATATGCGAAAGGGTGGTTTTCCCAAGCCCCGGCGGGCCGTATAACAAAACGTGATCGAGCGCTTCCCCCCGCGCTTTCGCCGCGGCGATATACACGTCGAGATTTTCCTTGACTTTTTGCTGCCCAACGTAATCCGCCATCGTTTTCGGGCGTAAAACGTTTTCTTCCGCGTCGTATTCCGTTTTCGTGCCGACGATCAAACTTTCTTCGCCGTATTCTTCTTCAAACATAGCTTTTTCCCGTTTTTATAATTTCTTTAGCGATCATTCGCCAAGCGATCCGACCAAGCCCTTTTTAAATTCCGCCTTGCAACGCTTTCATGATCACGTCTTCGACCGTTCTTGCGCCCGCTTCCCGCGCCTTTTTGACCGCTTGCAGGCTCTCGCTGCGCGTAAAGCCCAATCCGATCAACGCCGAAACGGCTTCTTCTTCCTGCTCCGTCAGTTTGCCCGCGGCAGGTTCTTGCGATTTGACTGCGTTTTCGCCGCTTACGCTCATAATTTCCGCCGCCGAGATTTTGCCGTGGAGCTCCAACACGATCTTTTCCGCAGTCTTTTTACCCAATCCTTTTACCGCGCTCAAGCGCTTGACGTCCGCGCAAGCAACCGCTTCCACCAACTCGTCGGCGCTCAAAGTCGCCAATACGGTAATGCCCATTTTCGGACCGACGCCCGATACGGAAATGAGTTTTAAAAACAACTCTCTTTCCCGCAGCGTATCGAACCCGAACAACGTCATTCCGTCTTCCTTGACTTGCAGATAGGTGAAAATTTCCACTACGCCGCCCGCACTCATTTTGCGGAACGCGCTACCCGAACAATAAATTTCATACCCGACGCCGTTCACGTCCAAAATGACCGTTTCCGCAGTCGTCGTCAATACCCTGCCCCTTAAATACGAGATCATTCGTCTTTCTCCTTATTTCTTTATTGCTTTTTCGGCGGAATTTTCAAACTCGCCCTGCCGACGCCCGTTACGCCCGAAAGCCCCGTAGCGTTTTGTAGCGCTCCGATGGTTTGCGCGGACGAAAACCCCGCGCCCGATTTGTTCTTCTTCGACTTCCGCGCGCCCGCTTGCATCAGTTCTTGATACGCGCTCGCAGGGGCGGTATTTTGCCCTTTTGCGCGGGTCATGTTGCCCACGGCGAACAATTCCCCGAAACGGTTGGAAAACCCGTGGCAAAGCGCGATGGCAAGCGCGTCCGCCGCGTCGTCGGGTTTGGGTATGGACGGCAGTTTCAAAATCGACGTTACTACCGATTGGATTTGTTTTTTGTCCGCTTTCCCGTAGCCCGTCAATGCTTGTTTGATCTGCATGGGCGTATATTCGTACAGCTTCCCGCAGGCTTTGACGCAGGCGAGCAACGCCACGCCGCGCGCGTGCGCTACGGCGATCCCCGTCGTGATGTTTTTCGAGAAAAACAGTTCTTCCATCGCGACTTCGTCGGGTCGGAATTTTTCCAATACCTTTTGTACTCCTTCTTCGAGCATCGCGAGCCGAACAGGCAAGCTCTCTTCTTTCGGAGTTACGACCACGCCGCAATCGACGGGGCGAAAATTCCCCCGCTCGTCCTTTTCAATTACGCCAAAACCCAAGGTTGCGATCCCGGGGTCGATTCCCAAAATGATCATTGCCGTATATTCCTTTTCTCCCACTTATCATTATAAACGAAACGCGCGAAAAAGTCAAGCCCTTGTCCACATTCTTCCGTATTCTTCCGCAACCGAACGGAGTTTTCCGACGAAAAACGGATTTTTTGGAATATTTTCAAAAAAAACTTGGCACTCGCCCCTTGACAAACGGGGAAAATGCAGTATACTGTTCGGGCGACGGCGGAAACCGATCCCTGCCCCAAGCGCGCAATACCTTTTGAAAACCACGCGAAAAAAATTCAAAAAAGGAAAGTACGGTATGAAAGCGAAATTGATAATGGTATTGCATCTCTTTGGTCTCGACGTGCTCCTTTTGGGGTTAGTCGAGAAATTCTTACTCGGATTGACCAAGAAACTGACGGCGTTGAAAAACGCCGCCCAACGTTCCCTCGACCGAGTGAAAAAACTTCGCAACGATTAGGTTCGAGAATTGCGCGTTGATAAAGCCCCTAACGTATTCACGTTGGGGGCTGTTCTTATTTACCGAGCTGAATCGCCACAAAGAGCACCGCGAATGCTACGAGCCCTACAACGGTCAATACAAGCTTGATCTTCTTTTGTTTCGCTTTGTCCATCGGCACGTATACGTAATATCCGCAATGCGGGCATACGCCTTTGTCCATGAGCGTCTTGCAACGCGGACAATGCAACTGCGACGGCATATCGTCGCCGTATTCCCGCGGTTTTACCGTTTTTTGCTTTTGCGGTTTTGGGGTCGGCGCTTGCGACTGTTGCCGCTCTGCCGCGCGCTTTTTCATTCGTCTTTCTTTCGCATTGTCTTTTCCCATACTCTACCTTCCTTAAAATAACGTTTCGAATACCCGTAACAGGGAATCCGTCAATCTGCCGAAAATTCCGCGTTTGCTGTTCTCCACCGTACAAGCCTTGGACACGGCGAACGTTTCTTCGCAATCCCGCCGCACGTCCGCTACCGCTTGACAGCCCGAAAAATACACCGCGTTCTCAAAATGCAGATACAAGCTCCGATAATCGAGATTGATTGTACCGACTACCGCGCACTCGTCGTCGCAAACCATGCTCTTGGCATGTAAAAATCCGGGCGTGTATTCGTAGATTTTGATTCCGTGTTTGAGTAGCGGCATATAGTTCGCTCTCGTCAAACGGTAAATCGTCTTTTTATCGGGAATCCCCGGGGTAACGATCCGCACGTCCACGCCGCGCGCCGCCGCATGACAAAGCGACATGCGCATATAATCGTCCAAAATCAAATACGGCGTAAAAATATACACGTACCGCTTCGCGCGGTTGATAATATCGACGTAAACCGATTCTCCCACGCTGTTTTTATCGAGCGGTGAATCGTCGTAGGGCTGAATGCGTACGTGCTCCCGTTCGAGCTGTTCTATCTTTGGCGGAAGATAGTCCAATACGTTCTCTTTATCGCTACGGAACGCATTCCATATATAAAAGAACATGCACACGAACGAGCGTACCGCATTGCCCGTAATCCGCACCCCCGAATCCTTCCAATGCCCGAACCGCCGTTTCTCGCCGATATATTCGTCCGCGAGATTCAACCCGCCCGTGAACGCGACTTCTCCGTCCACGACCAAGATCTTGCGGTGATCGCGGTTGTTCATTCGTACGGCAAACAGGGGGACGACGTCGTTGAACGTCATACATTTCACGTTCTCGTGCAACCGCTCCAAATATTTATCGTACTTGGGTGGCAACGTCATCATACTCCCGAAATCGTCGTAGATAATACGGATTTTTACTCCGCTTTCCGCTTTTTCTAATAAGATCTTGCGGATTTCACTCCACATTTTCCCGGGCGCGATGATAAAATAATCGAGTAGGATATACTGCTTCGCCGCGCGTAACGCTTCGAGCATTTTCGGGAACATCGCCCCGCCGTCGTTGAAATATTCCACGTCGCCGTCTTTATAGGACGGATACCCGCCGTACAGCGCAATATACCGACCCAGCGCGTCGCTCCGCGTTTCCGCGGACGGGATTTCCTGCGCTCCGTACGCTTTCTCCACCAACTCCCGTAATTCCGTTTGCGAGCTTGCGATCTTTTTCCGCATTTTGCGCGTCGCCCTGCCTTCCCCGTATACCAAATACATCGGTACGCCGAATGCCGGCACGAGCAAAATCAGCAAAATCCAATTCAACCGCTGCGACGGTCGATCCGTTTTGTTGATAATATAGAGTACGAACACGAGCTCTAAAACCGCCAGCACGATTTGTACACCGATCCCTGCCGCCGAATCGTACACGAACAACCACCACAAAACGCAAAAACCGACGATTTGCAGCAGTACGCAAACAAGAAACAGGAAAAAACGGTTATACAAAAACAACTTATAACTTCTGTCGTTGTTCACCGTTCTCTCTATCCATTTTCTTTTTCTGTCCGTCAACTTTTTCAAAGCTCGCTCTCCTTGTCTACAAGTGTAGCAATTTACAACTTTTTTGTCAATCCCTTTTGGGG